>NZ_JADBUE010000202.1:0-6214 GCF_020245805.1 Microcystis sp. M179S2
AAATTTTGCCTCAAACCCTGTCTGCGTAAAGATTTCAGGAGTTTGTACCCAGTAGTTTATTAGTATTACATTGCTTTAACTCAGGCTCTGTAAGACTTTGAGCCATAGCTAGTATATTTATACGGGGGAAGTTCAGTTATTTAACAATTATGCAAGAAAAGCTAGAGAGTCTTGATGATAAATATATTGATGAGACTTGCCATCGGTATGCCAACGTCAGGGAACAACTAAGTAAAAGGGATTTTTTGAATAACCAAAATCCTATTAGAGAAAAGGATATTAGTCTAAATACTCTATTTAGGAGGTATTTAAAAACCATCAATGACAATCGTGAATTTTATAAAATGGCTAATAAAAATGATGTTCAAACAATTATTAATCAAGTGACCAAACCTTATAATATAGAGTTCAATATTGAGCAAGATTTTATTTCATTACTCAATCTTGTTGATCGCTCGACTTGGTTTAATGAGTGGGATTTTTTAACCAAATTGTAAAATTTTAACCATGATGACCTACCCTAAACGCCTGATCGAAGTTGACCTACCCATTAAGGGAATTTCTGCCCATGCGCGGCGGTAAAAATCGATTCGTCATGGGCATATTTCTACACTTCATAGCGCAGCTTGACGGTGGGAGTATGTCAATGAATTTGCCAAGCAAACTGATTACTGATTACTGATCACTGAAAAAGAGCCGCCGCTGCCTTGGTTAAAATTAACCAAAGTGAGGCATAAGAGTCAAAACTCCCAAGTCTAAATCTTTACTATTGATCGATTTTGCCTCATAGAGGGCTAACATATCGTTTAATTGGGGATTGCCGCAGGAGGAACCCGTTACGCCCATGGCAATAATCAAACCACAATAACCCTCGGTATTTTTGATGCGTTTTTGCCAATTGCGACGCGCGTTACGGTGGTCGGGATCATCTTGCTCGAATTCCCCAAATAGATAGAGATCACCGTTAGCCATTTTCAGAATCCCCAGATCATAACGGGTATCTTCGAGGGGATCTTCGCCGGGGTTAAAACCAATGGCCGCCAAACCGCCAGCTTGTTCGATTTTTTCGATAATTTCCTTGGCTTTCGGTCGGGAGGTCTGGATCATCACCACGGGGAAACCCTCTCCTTTTGTCGGTACGGACTGGGGTTGATAATGGATTTTTGGACGACTGCGAATTTTATCTAATAATTGCCAGGGAACCATTCCCAGACTGAGATGTGCATTATCAGGAACTAAATCCTCCTTGAGTACGGATTCTTCCTCATCATCCTCATCATCCTCATCCTCGTCGTCGTCCTCCTCCTCCAAGAGTTGCATAAATTCCGCACATAGATCGGGCATCGTGGCTACCGTCACCGCCACGGTTTCCCCTTTTGCTTGTTCGGGGTCGAGGGGAATGCGAAAACGACGCTGTAATTCTCCGATCGGTTCTTCGGATAAAGCGGATTGATTGCCTTTAAAAAAGCGCAACAGAGCTATTAAAGCTAAATATACCGTGATTGCTTCTTCTTCATCTAAATAGGGGCGAATACCTTCGTAGGGATGCACGCTGCCGAAAACTGGATGGATTTGGGAGGGGGCAGCCGAGGCTAGATCGTAGTCATCCTCATCATCGTCCTCATCATCATCGGCCAATTCGTAGCTTAAAAACCAACAATCTTGGGAAAGAAAGGCTTTTTCTAATCTTTCCATCGATTTTTCTGCTAAAGCGGACTGCCGGAATTGTTTGAGGGATTCTAGGGAACGATAGAGAATGATTCCGTATTCCCGACCGAGCATTCCCATGACACAGGCGTAAAGATTCGGGAAATCGGAGCGATCGAGCTTAATTTGCAAAATATCGTAATCAGCTAAACAGGACCAGGGTTCAGCTTTCCAAATTTCGTGAGCGGTTTTCACTAAAGCGGACTGCCAAGTGGGAGGAATTGCCGGGGGGCGGTTATTTTGGAATTCGTCGAATCCACGAAAGAGATCATCGATCAGGGGCAAACTGGGGACATAATCGATGGTGATATCGAGATCTTGCAGTACCCCGCGCAGAAAAAACTGTGTTTCTCGATCGCGGACGATAATTTTTTTCGGTCTGGCTGGCCGGGCTGGATTTTGGGGTGTTTCGATGGCGCGGATTAAGGTTCTTACCATGGCCTCCGGCCCGGTTTCAGGGGAAACTACTTCCATAGCGCGTACACAGCCCTCGCTACCATCCACCCAGATCACGCACTCGCCACCGCTTTCTTGATTTGGTTCTAGGGTGGCCCGGGGCATTCTCTCGGATAAGGATAAAGCACGACGATCTCCTTCCCAAACACTGGGAATTTGTGGGATTTTTTTGAGGCGGCTTTGGGTTGTCCGGGGCAGAAGATTCATCGGGAAATTTAGGGGTAGCTGTGTTAGGATTTTAACCTTTTCTTTTCAAGGATTCCATAGAATCATTCTATCGATTTAGTCCATAACTTGATAAATAAACCGGAAACCTGACCAAGTTCCTAGATCAAAGGCGTATTCATCAATTACACTGCCAGAACTATCCATTTTTAGACCTAAATCTAATTTTAGATCGCTCCAGAAAGCTCTGGCTATTTCTAGGGGGTTAGTCAGGGTGAGCAGTTGGGTGGCTTCTCCCTTGAGGCTTTGAGTGGCATTGAGAAGGGTCAAGGTTTTCGGGAAAGGATGACGACTGAGGATCAGTAGATTTTCTCTGATGCCCTTGGGTTGACTAATTTTCCAATGCCCTTGGCGGTCATTGGGGATGGTGGCCTTGGTTTTGGCCGCCACGACAAAGGGGGCTAATGGGCTGGAATTGCTGAAATTATCGGGGTTTTCTGAACAGGAACAGTATAAAAGCGGTTGGCGATCGCTGTCGAGGACAAGGATCAGTGCGTAGAGGGGTTGTTCTTCTTGATTCTCAATTTGATAGCGAATTTCCGTACCCACGGGCAGAATTAAGTCGTTTTTAGCGGTATTAGTCCCCCTGCTACCCGCAATTTTTTGGGTTGGCACTGTGGAGATATAGGTTTGATCGAGGCTTTCGAGGGTGACAATGACGGCTAAACCGGAGGATTCTTGATTGATCAACAAGTGCCACAATTTGCAGGCCAGCAGGGTTTCTAGTTGCGATTGCAGTCGTTTGATTCCCGATTTAATTGCTTCGTTGGCCGCCCCTAAACTACCGATAATTAGGGAGCCATTGGCAGATAATAACTGATAATTGCCAGTTTCTTCGCTACCAACTCGACTTAAGAGACAATCTACCGTTTGTTCGCCAATGTTAACCACGGCGGCCACATCGGGCAAACTGGCAAAGGTACTGGTAGCATCTACCCGTTCGATCCGGGTTAAGTTATGATCCAAACCGACGATTAAGCCGATTTTACTCGGAAAAACCCGCAATTTTTCCTCTAGAATCTGTCCTATTTCTAGGGAGGCGGTTGCTGATAATAACTGGGCTTTGGCTTTTAAACCCTGACGGGAGAGAATTTGTAGGCTGATTTCCTCCCCGGTCGCCTCAATAAAGCTCAAACAGGAGTTAATTCCGTAATTTTCCAGGATTTCTAAGGGGAGGCCGACCAGATTGACTTCTAGGGTGCGCTCATCAATAAGATTTGTAACAATTGCCGCCCCAACCCTTGACTTTTCTGACGTTGTATGATAAAGAGACACAGAATTATTTTGATTATTGGTCAGGATTGTCGGTTGCTGTTGTTGACTGCTGTGACTAGCGACGAGATTACGGAGATGGGGAAAAGCGATCGCAATTGTCGGACTGGGGGAAGCTTGCCAGAGATACTGAGTGAGATCATAGGTGAATAAGCCAGCATTGGGGCTATTACCGCTCAATTCCAGGGCAATTTGCTCTGGTTTAGCGGCAGCGAGAATAACGCCGTTACTAGGCTTATTTTTGAGGTTAAAACGGGTTTTAATATCGGCAGCGAAAGTTAATTCGGCGGGGTTAGGATCAGTAATGGTTCTAGAATAGGAACGAACGCGGAGATTACCGAGATAGGGCTGAGGTTGGGGGAGATGACTACTATCAAAAATCAAGCTAAACTTATCCGTAGCTAGACAGCGAGCCATCAGCAGGATATTTTCCTTAAGTAAAGCATTTTCTGCCCCATCCGCAGCAATAAAAACCTCTTTTCGGGCCCCAACACTGCCATAACCGCTAAAGTGAAAAATGACCACATCCCCTGCCTTGGCTTGGGCGATCAGGTGTTCTAAAAAAGCCGATTTGATCGCTTCTCCACTGGCTTGTTGTCCCGTTAAAGTTACTATATCAGCATCCTGAAAGCCAAAACGATAACGGAGAAGGTCTTTTTGTAACTCCACATCGGTAAGACAGCCGGGCAGCGGCGGAATATTCGCCCCATACTGGTCAATACCGACTAAAAGAGCCAATTTTCGGGGATTAGGGGCGGCGAGAGCGGCCAAATGACGGTTAACTGTCCCTTGACTAATCGCCAAAGTCAGCAACCCCCAACCTGTCTGCTGGATCAATTCTCGCCTAGTTATGTTCATCGAAAATTTTGGGTGGGAAACCCCGCCGTAGAACGGCGGCTTTACGTTAGAATTAAAAAGACCGTCTCGAAAACCAAGTGGGCGGACAGCACCTTGAAAACTCGGCTTAGGGAGTTCCGTTCAGAAAAGCTTGTCCGGGTAAAAAGTCGCGCGCAACAAGTACAAGAAGCGTTTAGTCAGAACCGTACCGTGGGACACACGGAATCGGGCTTCTGAAATGGAGCGAAAGTCTGTGGACTCTGTGTAAGACAGTACATGGTTTTTTAACTGTGGTATGCGACGGTGGTGGAAGCAGAAACTTAAATCGTGAGGTTTAGGAATCGCCGCCCTAAAAGTGCGGCGAGGATGTCAAGATCCTTGCATGGCGCGGATTAATTCGGCAGCTACTTCTGGACGGGAGAATTCCGGAGGTGGTAATTCTCCTTTGCGCAGCAGTTCCCGGACTTTCGTTCCCGAAAGGTGGATTCTTTCTTCAGGTAAACTGGGGCTAGTTTTGGTGGTTGCCATTCCCGAAGTGCGGGTACAGTAGAAAGCGTGTTCAAACTTCATCGGCACGATTCCCAATTCCCCAGGCTCGAACTCATCAAAGATATACTGAGCATCGTAGGTTCCGTAGTAGTCCCCGACTCCGGCATGGTCACGACCGACGATAAAATGGGTACAACCGTAGTTTTTGCGGATAATAGCGTGGAAAATCGCTTCCCGGGGGCCTGCATAACGCATAGCTGAGGGGTTGATAGCCAGAATAACGCGATCTTGGGGAAAGTATTTATCCATCATGATCTCATAGCAACGCATCCGTACATCGGCCGGCACATCATCGCTTTTGGTAGCGCCGACAAGAGGATGCAAGAATAAACCATCTACCACTTCTAGGGCGCATTTTTGAATGTATTCGTGGGCCCGGTGGATGGGATTACGGGTTTGGAAACCGACAATCGTTTTCCAAGCTTTTTCGTGGAACATTTTGCGCGATTGCAGAGGATCGATCTGATATTTGGGAAACTGGGGATGAGGATCGCGCTGAAGTAACCAAATCGGACCTGCGAGGTTAATTTCTCCCTGTTCATAGAGGACTTTTACCCCGGGATGTTTCTGGTCGTCGGTACGATAGACGTTAACTGCTTCGTGGGCCTTATTATAACGGTATTTTTGGGTTAGTTCTAGGACTCCGACAAAGTTGCCTTCGCTGTCATCTAAACGAATCCAGTTGCCTTCTTTGAGCGGATCCGCCACTTCTTCCCTAACGGAAAGAGTCACGGGAATTGCCCAGGGTAAACCATTGATTAGACGCATATCATCGACGACTTTTTCGTAGTCGTCCTGTTCCATAAAGCCTTTGAGGGGACTGAAACCACCAATAGCAATCATAACTAAATCCGAGAGCGATCGTTCATCTAAGGAAACTCGCGGTAGTTTTTCAGCTAGGGCCAGAAATTCAGCTTTTTCGGCAGCGGTAGCAATACGATTAATTAATTGCCCACCGTGGGGCGCGATTCCTTCGGTCAGTACAGTCATCGAAAAATTGGGTCTGAAACCCCGCCCTTTAGCGATAGCGGAGGGCGGCTTTATACAAGTTAGTGAGAAACAATTAAACCGTTAGAACGACGAATTAACTGAATCTTGCTAACAGCTATCTGTCCCAATCGTTTCCAATTAGTATCGCTTACAGATAGCTGTTTTTCGGTATCTCCAC
>NZ_JADBUE010000203.1:0-4186 GCF_020245805.1 Microcystis sp. M179S2
AGAAGTTTGAGCGTAGCCTACTCTTTCTTGTCTTTCATACCAAGCTTGTGTTCGTTCGTGGAGAGCTTTATTGTAAACCAATCTTACACAGCCCAATGTGCGCCGCAATAGCGACTCTTGTTCGGGTGTCGGGTAAAATCGAAACGAATAGGCTTTTTCCATATCCCGCATTCTAGCATATATCGTGTAAATGTGCTAATATTTGACGGTAAAGCCGTCGTAGAACGACGGGGTTTCAGACCCAAAATTTTCGATGACGGTTAACCATATATTAGGGGTTGGCAAAATGCTAACAGTGACGGAACTATCCCCTAATTGTTCGGTTTGCTGGTGTTGGCTGTTGATTTTTTAACTGGTTCTATGGCTATCTACTCATCCCCTCTCAAAATCGGTAACTTAGAAGTGCATAGCCGGGTCTTGCAATCACCTTTATCCGGTGTCACGGATTTAGTTTTTCGGCGCTTGGTGAGACGCTTTGCTCCCGATTCCATGCTCTATACGGAGATGGTCAACGCGACAGAAATCTCCCAGCTGCAAGAGTTACCGCAATTGATGGTTATCGGGGACAAAGAACAACCAATTAGTATGCAGTTATTTGATTGCCGTCCCGATTTTATGGCTGTGGCGGCGGAAAAAGCGGTTAAAGAAGGAGCGATGACCATCGATATTAATATGGGTTGTCCAGTTAATAAAATTACTAAAAAAGGCGGCGGTTCTTCGCTTTTACGACAGCCAGAAATTGCCGGGCAAATTGTTAGGGAAGTGGTGAGAGCGGTATCGGTGCCGGTAACAGTGAAAACTCGCTTGGGATGGAACGCTCAGGAGATTAATATTATCGATTTTGCCCGTCGTTTGGAAGATGCGGGAGCGCAAATGTTGACCCTGCACGCACGCACTAGGGAACAGGGTTATCATGGGCCAGCCGATTGGCAATGGATTAAACGGGTGAAGGAGGTTTTATCGATTCCTGTCATCGCTAATGGCGATATTGTTTCTGTGGAAGCGGCGATTAATTGTTTGGAATTTACCCGGGCCGATGGGGTGATGTGTTCGCGGGGAACCCTCGGTTATCCCTATTTGGTGGGGGAAATCGATTATTACCTCAAAACAGGCAAAAAGTTGCCGAAACCCACCTCTATTGACCTGTTAAGCCTAGCTAAAGAGCATTTACAGGGGCTATGGCTATACAAGGGACAACGCGGTATTTGGCAAGCGCGGAAACATCTGGCTTGGTATTGTCAGGATTTTACTGGTGCGGCGGTTTGGCGCGAGCGGTTTTCGCGGATCGAATCCCTGGGGGAGGGCTGTGATTTAATTGATGGAGCTATTGCCCAATTAAACCTTGAAAACGAGAATATTTACAGATAACGGTGCTACAAGCTGTAGGTTCTTACGAACCTTTTGCTGGTTCCTCAGCATCATCGACAAGGTACATTTACTGCCAAGCCCGCTCACGGGTTTCAGCTTCATGGCGCAATTTGCTTGCCTGCTCCTGACTATCGATAATATCAGGTCGAGAGCCAATAACCCCAACGCTGAGAAGGTAAAATACCCCCATATTTGTCTACATCCGATCGCACTCCCGTCCGTCGCTGTGCCTAGACGTTTTTAGATTATTATCATTTACTTGAATCAATGATCGTGGTGCGTTCCCCAAAATTGATCGCTGCAGCGGTAGGACTTGCATGAGGGAACGCACCCTACCAGATCTGCACTGAGTTCTGTTGTTGCCTTGTTAGGATTAGGAGGATTAGGGTTAGTCTCTAGCCTGACCAAGCGAAAATAGAAATAGTAGGGTGGCCATTGCCCACCTTACCGCTTTTTCGGTCATAATAAATCCGAATTAGGGCGAACTGTAGTAAAATAGTAAACGAACCTCTTAAGCAGGGTTTATAAGGATGTCCAGACGAGACGATCTACATTTATCATTACGTCATACTTTAGAAAAAGAAGGTTGGAAAATCACTGATGATCCTTTAATTCTAACCTTAGAAAAAACCTTGCTTAAAGCTGATTTAGGAGCAGAAAAGTTTTTTGCTGCGGAAAAAGAAGATCGTAAAATTGCTGTAGAAATCAAAGACTTTGATACGCCTTCAGTTATCAGTGAATTAGAAAAAACAATAGGACAACTTCAATTATACCAATGGGCTTTAGATTCACAAGAACCTGAAAGAAAACTTTTTTTGGGCATTAGTGAAGCGGTTTATTTAAAACACTTCAAAAAAGCTATTTTCCAACTGGTTATTAAACGTAATAGAATCAATTTAATTATTTATAATCCTCAAAAGGAGATAATTGTCGAATGGATAACACAGTAAATTATGCCGATATTCTGACTCAAGTTATCAGAAAAGAATCGGCGATGCAACCTCGATTACAAAACCTTAAAATTACCCCAGTTTGTGATCCAGAATCAGGCCACTTTTTAATAATTATGACTGGTTGGGAAAAAGAAGCATGGATTAATACAATTTTATTTCACGCTCGTTTATTGAAAAATAAAATTGTCATTGAAGATGATAATCTTGAAGAAGGATTAACAACCACTTTAATTCAGGCTGGGATTCCCCCAGAAGATATTATTACTGGACTTTCCCTAGAGTAAGGCAGGCATTACCCACCTTAGCGATATCGCACTGAATGTTAGGAAAAATTATCTAAATGCTTCAATTCGATCTAAATAGACATTAACTAATTTATGTTCAATGACCAAAGCTTCAATCTGTGGCCAAATACGAGCTAAAAACTGATGAAATTCGCGTTTTCGTATATTGCCAAAACGGAGATGTACTACTTTGGGTGGGGAAAAATCTAGCATTAGTCTATCAGAAAAGTCCGCATCTTTCGTAACAATAACCAGTTTTTTATCCTTTGCATATTGCCAAATTTCCGTATCCCTTGGACTTCTACCTAAAACCGAAACATGAACGATCGGTAAAGATGGAGTGAACAGGATTTTAGCTGGTAAATTTTCATCGAAGAAAAAACCATTCATGCAATTTTTCTGACTTCATAGTGATTCGCCATCAATCTTGCTGCAAATTGCATACAGGCATAAATATCTTCTCGATTCAGAGAAGGATATTCTTCAAGGACTTCTTCAATAGAATCCCCTGCTCCCAAAAATTCCATAACTGTTTGCACAGGAATTCGGGTTCCAGCTATAACAGGTCTTCCATTACAAATATCTGGATTGATATGGATACGATTTTCCATTAAGGTTTTGTTACCTCTTTGATGACCTTAAGTAAACTTATTATACCCTTTCATAGTAACAGGTAAGGATGTTGGGTTTCCTTAAAATCGATCGCTGCAGCGGTAGGACCCGCATCAGGGAACGCACCCTACCAGAGCGGCGATCATACTATTCCCAAGTTAGAGTTATACCTTCTAGGTTACATACTCTCTGAATAGTTTCCAGTTTACTTTCAGTCAATTTCCCGAATAGGTGAACTCTCATTTTATGTTTGGGATAATACTGTCCATAACTCTTTATTTGGCCAATCGCTGATTTCCAGCCTTTTGTATTTTTAACTTCAATTATTTCAGTATTAGTTAAGACATCTATTCTACCTACCTTATCAATGTAAACCTCGGTTTTTCCTCCTAATTCTCTAGCCAGTTTGTCCCGATACCAAGCCTCTGTCCCCTTTACAGGAGCATTTATCTCTGGCTCAATAACTATGCCATTAAGCTGATTAATAAAGTCCCGAATTGCTCCTCTTACTAATTTTTGAGCAGCATTGGGGGACTGTCTTTTCCGTGTAGCCATTATTTACTCAGTGAATAATTTAGAGATCCCATACCCAGCTAAACCAATTACTGCTCCTACTGCCGCCGCTACGGGAGCCATTGTAACTGCAACTGCCGTCCCCCCTACTGCTAATCCCATACCTCCAACCAATGCTGATATACCGGCTCCAGCACCCGCACCAATTGCCGCTGCTCCAATTGCCGTTGCGTCTTGTTCTTCTATTGCTTTTTTGGTTCCGTAAACTGCTGTGCCAACCACTGCTCCTGCTGCTGCTACTGGAGCCATACCGACTCCTAGTGGGACTTAAACAAATTTCAAGCCCAAATAAAGCCTAAACTGGCTTTGTAAGCGGCAAACACATCCCGATTCTCGGTCAGCCACTCAAAGAAACGGAAAGACATCGCTGTCCGAAAAGCTTCTAAAGCTTCCACA
>NZ_JADBUE010000204.1:0-16924 GCF_020245805.1 Microcystis sp. M179S2
TAGACCTCTTGCAAAAGTCTTAAGTCGATCCTTGTACAGCAACATTTTTGAAGATTATCAACTACTAATAAATAATTAACTGAAAGTCCCTCCCATTATTGTTTCTATCGTTTGTTTTCGGATTTATGCAAGAGGTCTATTCACAGTAGGGTTGATTCATGAATCAACCCTACCCTACTTAGGGGGGGGGTTGGGGGAAAATGGGTCTTAGCTTACCCACACCTGGCCCCGACGAAAAACTTTAGTATAATCAAGAACACTGAGTATTTATTAGCTTTTCTGTCTAAGATTGATGTTAAAGGCTGTTCTGTTCGATTTTAATGGGGTGATCATCAATGATGAACCGATCCATCAAGAGTTAATCAATGAAATCTTGATCGGAGAAAATTTACTGCCCCTAGGGTCGGAATTTGCGGAGTTATGTCTGGGAAGAAGCGATCGCGTCTGTTTGCGTAATGTTCTCACCCGTCGCGGTCGTCAAGTGACCGAGGAGTATCTGACCAAGTTAATTAACAAAAAAACCAGTTTATACCGAGAAAGATTAGAAAAATTAGAGAAACTTCCTATTTATGAAGAGATATACTCTTTTTTAAAACGGGTTAAGGCAAGGGATCTACAAATCGGTTTGGTGACGGGAGCAATACGCTCGGAAGTAGAATCGATCTTGCAACAGACGGGCCTTGGGGATTACTTTAGTGTCATTGTCACCGGTGATGAGATCAGCACCAGTAAACCCCAACCGGATGGTTATTTACTGGCCGTAGAAAGATTCAATCGTTGGAATTTTAATCTACAGTTGCAACCCTGGGAATGTCTGGTGATTGAAGATACTTTTGTCGGTTGCGAAGCGGCAAAAAGAGCGGGAATGCAGGTGGTGGGAATCGCTCATACCTATCCCTTCCATTTTATGCAGAGAGTGTCCAACTGGGCGATCGATAATTTCTCCCAACTAGACCTCGATCGCGTGGAGAAAACTTTTAGCCAAATCGGGGAAATAACCGAGCGATCGGGATTTTTAGGCAATCTATGACCATCTAGAGGCGATTCACAAGCTGAAAATCCCTACTTGCAAAAATCGGCAATTCGTGTTATGCTAACGAAAGTGCTAAGAAAATGCGGGTGTAGTTTAGTGGTAAAACCCTAGCCTTCCAAGCTAATGATAGGGGTTCGATTCCCCTCACCCGCTTAGGCTGTTGTGCAGTAAACGTCTAAGGAATTATCGGTAATATCAACGGCGATTCTGACTTAGAGATCGCTATCTTCTAAATATCTCCGCAAGTCTTTGGTACGCTGCTCGGTGACATCTGCCAAACAAAAACCGTAAATCATGGGAGCTATAGAGCCTCCCTCATAGGCGCTTCTTTCAAATTCGCAACTGCTGTCTCTAAACTTAATCCAAGCTTGTTGGGCGGTAATTAATTTTTGTTTGCGAGCAGCTGACAGTTTTGGCAGTAGTTGTCGATAAACTTGATTTAACTTGCGATCGGCGTTTTGATAAGCGATGCTGGCACAAATGTTCATTTGGCTTTGAGTCTGGGGATTGTTACAGTTAGGACGTTGAGCTAGTTGCAAGTTTGTCGCTGCAGATGTGGGACTGGCAATGCCAGGGGTAGCCATCCCGACAGCAAACAAACTTGCTATGCTTAATAAGGTTAGTAAAAACTTGTGCATGGCTACTTACTTTAATGACGGTAAGAAGAAGATAACAGAAATGCGATCGAATCGAGCATAGCTTTTTCATTCTGCTCGATTCGTTGGTTGGCTTGGTTAACTCTATTTCATTATTTCCAAAAAAGAAAATTAGAGGAGTTGATAACTAAAAAACCCAGACGGGAACTCTTTTATAAGCAGGAGTCCCACAGCGAGGATCGATTTTAGCTTTGAATAAAACATTGGTTTCGGGATAGAACATAAAGCCAACACCTTCGCGAATCGGACCGAAAATAAGTTCGATATTCTCTAATTTGCCGGCATCTCCTTGAACGGTGACTCGTTGATGTTCTTGAAAGCCCGCTTTTTTGGCATCTTCGGCGTTCATTAATAAACAATGACGGTGGGGCATTCCCCGATATTTATCGCCCACTTGGTAAACGACGGTATTATGTTGTCCATAACTGCGTCCTGTTCCGAGAATCAGGGCAATTCCGGGGGCATTTTCCGGTTGGTTAAAATCTTGCTTTTGCGGTGCTTTTAAAGTGGGTAAAAGCGTGACAGACATTTGCGCTTTTCCGGTCGATGTTGGAAAATGGGGTTCGGTAAAAATCCGTCCGCTAATGGTAAATTCTGTTTGGGTTTGATCTAATTGCCCGATCTTTTCATAACCCGGAATCGTTTTGGCGATTAACTGACGAATATAGGCGGTATCGTGCAATCTCGACCAATCAATCGGGTTTGTGCCTAAAACCTTGACGGCAATATTTGTTAACAGTTCTACTTCCGAGATGATATCCACATGGGAACCCTGTAGATGACTGCTTCCCCGCTCGTTAAAACGGACAAAATTATTGCCCGATTCGGTGGTTGTCGGGTGAGGATTTTCAAAACGAGCGAATACGGGTAAAATTATCGTATTTTGTCGGGCTAATCCCTGAAAATGTCCTAAATTTGGCTTAGTGGCTACATAAAAAATTGTATCAATTTGTGCCAAGGCTTTTTTGGCTTGATTTAAATCTGGATTTGCTCCATAAAGATTACCTCCCAAACAGAAAAGAGTGTTAATTTTTCCCCCTTCGGCAGCTTCAATTAATGCCCTGGTATCATAACCGCCGGTTATATTTAATGGCTTTCCTAAAAGTTGAGAAAGTGCCTCGGCGATTTCCTGACGTAATTTCACCGTAACGCCCATAGAACCGAAGCCCTGTACATTAGAATGACCTCTGATTGGCATGGTTCCGGCTCCGGTTTTGCCAGCATTACCCGTGAGTAAGGCCGTGTTAGCGATACTGATGATATTATCTACCCCGTTTTCCTGTTGTGTAACCCCCATCGCCCAAGCGAAAACCACTCGCTCTAAATTGCCGAAAAGGGCGGCGGCTGCTTCAATTTCTTCTCGGGACAAACCGCAGGTTTTAGTAATGGTTTCCCATGGTGTTTGTCGGGCATAATCTATAACAGATTGCCAATTTTCTGTATGGGATTCCAGATAATCCCACCGAACTAAATTTTGTTCGATCAAAGATTTTTGTAATCCGACGAATAGGGCGGTGTCGCTACCCGGAATCGGCTGTAGGTAGAGAGTTGAAATATCGGAACCGCCCCGCAATAAAGATTTAATCGGAAAAGCGGGTGAGGAGAATTTGACCAATCCGACTTCAATTTGCGGGTTAATAATAATAATTTTACCGCCGCGATCACGAATTTGAATTAATTCATTCATCAGGCGAGGATGATTAGCCGGAGCGTTAGAACCGATTAACACCACACAATCGGCTTGTTTTAAACTTTCCAGACTGACCATCGAAGTTCCGGTTCCGAAAACCTGTTTTAATCCTACCGTCGAGGCGGCATGACAGAGATCGGAACAATCGGCTAAATTATTACTTCCTAATGCCCGGAAAAACAATTGTAAGAGATAGGCGGCTTCATTAGAAGAACGTCCAGAACTATAGGAGGCAATAGTCTCGGACGGTTGGCGAAAAGCTTGTTCGGCTAATCGATACACTTCTTCCCAACTAATACGTTGATAGTGACTTTCTCCGGCTTTTAAGAGGACGGGATAACTGAAACGACCCAAGCGATCGCATTCTAGGGAGGTTAAGGACTGTAATTGAGCGAGATGATAGGTTTGAAAAAAATCGGTTTTAATACCTGGCATTAATTCGGAAGTAACTGCCTCGACACTTTTGAGACAACGTTGCAGACTTTCCCCCGCTTCGTTGACAAAACCGCCCTTTTGTCCTCCCGTTCCCCAAGCGCAAGCTAAACAGGCACTTTTATGATTTAAGGTTTGCCATAGTTTAATCCCTTGAGGAGAGAGAGTTTTTTCTGCCCAATATTGCAATACGGGAAAACCCCCGCCCGCCTCAATTTTGTTGGATGTTTCTCGTTCGTTCATCGTTTTTTCTCTCGATTTTTTCTCAAATTCATCCGATAGGGAGAGTGTACCCAGTACAGTTGAGTTTATCACCATTTTTTAAAAAGTGCATCAGCAAGGCATAAACGACTGGGCAAGCTACGGCTGGTTATTGACAATACTCTATGATTGTGATTTTATCAGACTAGGGAGAGGTCTATTAAAAATGATAATTCCGATGGATGAAAATGAAGACTTTCAACATTTAGAAGAGATGATCGCCAATCTCCAAGTAAAACAGAAACAGATTCTGAAAGGGATGTTAGATTATCCGATTCAAATCGATTCGGCAATGGGGATACTTTCCGATCCATCTCGGCAATTGGCAACAACTCATAATAATATAACCAGAGTACATAAAATTCTTAAAGAATTGGAAAAACAAGGATTGGTTAGTTTCCATAATCCTCAATATTCTTTGACCGAGTTGGGAAGAAAAATAGTAAGACACCTTAGCAATAAGAGTCCAACCCCAAGACGGGATGCACAGAGAAAGGAAAGACTTAAAAAAAGTTACGATTTTTTAGAACTCCATAAGCAGGGCTTAAGCTATCAGCAAATAGCCGATCAATACGGCATAAGTCGGGAGCGCGTCCGTCAAATTCTTGCCAGTAACCCCGAATTTGAAGCTTATCGGCAAAAACAAAAGGAAAACAATTATCGTTGAACGACCACAAGAAAAGCGAGAAACGAAATTTACAATCTTTCTAACAATTCCTCGCGGGATAAATTCGCCAAAGAAAGAAGTAACCCGGTGCGTTCCGAGATGGGAAGTTGGGCAATCTTTTCTACCAGACTGGATAATTCCGAATCTAGGGGGCCAAAGCGTCCTTCCAGAAGACTGGTTATCAGGGAATACCGTTCTTCTAAACTACCTTGTTCTATCCCTTCTTGCTTTCCTTCTAATTTCCACTCTTCTCGTTGCTTTAGATAAGCTGGTGATAAGTTCATGATGTCCTCCTGTTCTTCGGTACTTAAATTATCTCTCAACTCTAAGTTTTTGCGCCAGTTCGCTAAGATTTCTAATAAATTCTCTCGAAAAGGATTGCGTTCTGGCAGTTCAACTAACTCTTCAACTGCTCGTTTTTGAGTTCCTCCTTTACCTAATACTCTCAACCATAAGGTGTCTTCATTTACTGGTAATTGATGAATGACAATGATGCCCGCTTTGAGAGACTTCGCTAAAAAGTAAACCCCTGTTAACCAATTACTCTCATCGCTGTGAGTCCCGAAATCTTCAATCATTCTAGCTGAAAAGGTGGGCGTTAGAATCCAGAGAACTGGTAGTTCAGCTTCTGTTAGAGTTTTGTTTGACCGTTTCGCTTTTCTCAAGACATCCCCATGAACCGTGTATAACTTTGACAAACAACTGCGAATCTCTACCTCGGTCGGGGGATTGCGGAAAGGTTCAAACAAACAGGAAGTAGCCGCCATTTTTCCAAGTAATCCTAAAGGTAACTCAGTGGGAGGAGGTGAGCTAAATGGTTCAAACCAGACATCGATTTCTTGAACCTCACTTTTTACTTTCTTACTTTTTCTAATCGTCCCTAGAGGTGTTAGTAATTCCTCCAGATATTCCTTAGCAAATTGGTCATGAATTTGGCGAGTCATTCAAATTAATAATCAAGCATAAAAAGGACGGTAATAATCTTATTATATCATTAATTAAAAAGGAATCCAATCGACAAATCGATCCATCCTTCTGCTTCGGTAGTTTCCCAAATCATAATTAATTCTTCGGCTAGTTTTCCCATTGTTGTTGTGGGACGTATCCAAAACAGTCCCCAGATTTGTTGATTTTTTTGCCAATATTCCTCTAAATGTTCAGGCATACTGGTACGATTATCTGTCACTAAGAGTCGTTGAGATAATCCTAAATACTGACTAAGTGATGAACGCGAAAGCAGGGAAAATTGCCAATCCTGAGATTTAGTTTTTTAGCCCCTCACAACTTTACTTAGTTTGCTTAGTGTTATCTGTCCACAAGTTCCATCAGGAGACAATCCATATTTGTTTTGGAACTCTTCAATTGCTTTTGTTAATTCTCTATCAAATTCTTCATTTTCAGTATTTCCTTGATATAGGGATGCTTTGGCAAGCATTTTTTTAAAATCAGATACTCTTAAACTCCGTTGTGTTAGCTGAAATATTGTATTCATTTTTTGAGTTGCTAACTTTTTATCTTCTGGCAAACTATTTAACCATTCTAAATACTTTCTATTCTGATCATCTCTTGTTTTTCTGTGGTCTTCGGTTATTGAGTCTTCCAGTAAATCAACTAGACTCAGTTTATCTCTGATAAGTTCTTGAAGTTTATCTCCCACTGCATTGACTATCTGTTCTTTTTGCTGTTGGAGTTTTAATTCAATATCTCCAACTTTAAATTGATCGATATAAGAAATAGAAGCGGCGGCAAAAGACCCAAAAAACCAAAATATAGACTGTTTTCTTATCTCATTTTCTTTGCATAAGAAAAATGTATAGATAGCCATCATAAACGAAAAAAATGTAAATAAATATCCTATTAGTTCTAGTTTGCTAATATTTTTTTTACTATTGGAATTTTTAGTCATTACATAATTTCCTCAATTATTTTGATCTTAATCAGAAACAGACTTGTTTAGATACTCCTAATCGCTCACTGTCTCCCTTTTTTTCTTTCCGATCCTAAGTAACTTATAACTTGGGAGCATCTCATTTTTATACTTGTCCTAAAACTGGTTTCTAGCAATCTGCGGGCAGCGACCTTCTGGCTTGTATTCCTCTCAGATAAACCAGTAATGAGACCGTTCATCAAAGGGGGAGTTAAACTCATTGAAAAGGTTTCGGCTGAACAATCTTCGCCGTCACTGTCCCCACCGCAAACTGCTCCCTAAGAACAGCGATCACACTTTAAATTCAAAAACACGCCGCCGCCGTACCCGCCAAACCGATCTTCCGGTAATAGTCGGGAAAAGCAGACCCAGTGCTTTTTTATCTATAGAATTTTCTATCGATAAACCATGCCAAAAGGCTCTAATTATTTCCCTCTTATTCACCTATCCCTACTCTATCTCCGATAATCTCAACCAATGAGGCTGTTTTCATAAAATTTAACGATTAGCCGACAACGAATCGCAGAAATATCCAGCGATCGCTAAAGTGCTTAACAAAAGAAATTGTAATCTTATCGATTTTGACCGTGCCACTATCCAAAGGAATAGATTGGATTTCTTGAAAAGACCGATGCGGGGAAATTACCGATCGATCACCCGAACTTTTTCCTTATCGGTAAAGATCGGGCGATTTGCATATTCTTGCTATTCCTAATACATCCGAGAGCGCCCGTCCTGTCGAATTTATCTTTAAACCCTAACTATCCCCGTACAATTATTAGCATATCGATCATAAACCTTGAGATAGGTTGCACGCCATGAGCGAATACCAATATTACGAATTCCAAGCTATCGATCGCCCCCTCACCCAAGAGGAAAGAGCGGCCATCAGCCAACTATCGAGCCGCGTCAAACCGACGGCAACGAGTGCCAGTTTCACCTACCCGGGTAACGTGGAACGTGATCCGAAGGAATCTTTTTAACTGGAAAGACGATCTGTTACGGTACGGCTGTAATGCCTGATTGTGTCCTATAGGTCTAATAAAGTTGTTAAGTATTGCCCTTATCGATCGAGATCGGGTTAGCTTGGAGATAGCAGTGAGCATTCAGCTTTAAACACTTAATAACTGCTAACCTAATCACTGATAAGGGGGTTTTTTCATGGCTTTTAGCCGTTCTAGCGGTATTTTGCTTCATCCCACCAGTCACCCCGGTCGTTACGGGATTGGAGAACTAGGTAGGGAAGCCTATCAATTTATCGATTTTTTGGCTCAAAGTGGTCAAAAACTCTGGCAAATTCTCCCTTTAGGCCCGACAGGGTACGGTAACTCTCCCTACATGAGTTTTAGTGCCATTGCCGGCAATCATCTCCTGATTAGTCTCGATATTCTTCGGGAGAAAAACCTGCTTAGTGAGGCAGATTTAGAGGATATTCCCGATTTTACCCTCGATCAAGTGGATTTTGATAAATTGATCGCTTGGAAAATTCCTCTACTTAGAAAGGCGGCGAGCAATTTTGTCAAGGGTTCTGACACAATTCTTTACAAACAGTTTGCTGGCTTTTGTGCTGGCAATGCCGATTGGTTAGAGGATTACGCCCTATTTATGGCTTTATCCCACGCTTACCAGGGTAAAGCATGGATGGAATGGCCGACAGAAATTCGCGAACGTCATTGGGGTGCGTTGGAAACACCGAAACAGGAGTTACAAGAGGAGATTTTTCTGCACAAATTCCTACAATTTGAGTTTTTTGAGCAGTGGTTAGCCCTAAAACGCTATGCTAACTCCCTCGGTATCGAGATTATCGGTGATATCCCCATTTATGTCTCCCATAATAGCGCCGATGTTTGGGCAAATCCGCAGGTTTTCCGACTAGATCCCCAAACCGGTAATCCCTTGGAAGTGGCGGGGGTTCCCCCGGATTATTTCTCAGAAACGGGGCAATTATGGGGAAATCCTCTCTATAACTGGGATTATCTCAAAAATACGGGCTTTGACTGGTGGGTACGCCGTTTAAAAGCGGTTCTTTCCCTCGTCGATATTATCCGTATCGATCATTTTCGCGGATTAGAGGCCTATTGGGCTGTGGCTTTTGGCCAGGAAAACGCCATTAATGGTCATTGGCTAAAGGCCCCGGGTTATGATCTGTTTAATACTATTGGCGCTCGTTTGGGTAAATTGCCGATTATTGCCGAAGATTTGGGCGATATTGACCAAGCAGTCCTAGATTTTCGCGATCACTTTGCTTTCCCGGGGATGAAGATTCTCCACTTCGCTTTTGGGGGTGATGCGGGTAATCCCTATCTTCCTTTTAATGTCGAACGCAACTGTGTGATTTATACCGGCACTCACGATAATAATACTACTGTGGGCTGGTTTCAGGATAACGCCAATGACTACGAAAAAGCGCGACTATATCAATATCTTGGCGCTCCCAGTGGTCAGGGAGTGGCTTGGGATCTGATTCGACTGGCCTATAGTTCCGTGGCTAATCAGGCGATCGTACCGTTACAGGATGTGTTAGGTTTAGGATCGGATGCGCGGATGAATACCCCTAGTGTCGCAGAAGGGAATTGGTCATGGCGCTATCGTCAGGAAGCTTTAACCGGAGAATATAGCGAGAGATTGCGAGATTTAGTCAATCTTTTTGGCAGAAATCGTTAAATCTCAACCCTTTTGTCGAGACGTTACCCCTAACGTCTCTTTTTGTCTGGTTAATGTGGGTGAGAATTTTTTAGCAATCTTTGCCGGATGCGATCGAGATTTTCTCGACTATTGACAGGTAAATGGGGTAAGGGTAATTCTAAATTGGGCCAATTACTCAAATCATGGCAGGGACAGGATAAACTCGATTGGCCCAGCACTTCAATTGGTACTGGTATAGTACAACGAGCGCAGGGATGAAATTCCCATTGAGGGGAAAGTAAGTCTTGGATGGTTTGTTGAGTACCCTCTAGGTAACAATCGCCACTTTCAGGATCAAGCATTTTTTGCCAACAATCCTCAAACTCCGACGAATAGCGATCAGCATTGAAAATTGGCAGCGGAAATAGCATAGCTTGGTTTTTGGGACAAATAACTTTTTTTCCCAATTGAAACCAATGGGCGAGATATTTTTTAACGGCGGAGGTGTCTGACATATAGTTAGGTGTGGAGGCTGCCCTGATTATTGCTCTTACCATCAATCCTAGCGTTAACTTCCGGTGTCGGACAGGTCTTAGGACGATTGATGATCGAGTTTAATGATTATTTTACTAACTGAGCATCGGGAGCTAGATTAATCCCAATAAACTCACCATTAAAGCTTTTTGGGCGTGCATCCGATTTTCCGCTTGCTCCCAGACTTTTGATTGTACACCCTCGATCGCCCCGTCGGTAATTTCTTCCCCCCGGTGAGCAGGTAAACAATGGAGAATAATCGCGTCTTTGTCAGCGTGACTCATTAGCTGTTCATTGACTTGGTAGGGCTGAAAAACGGGAATTCGGGCATCAGCGAGGCTTTCCTGTCCCATACTCGCCCAGACATCAGTATAGACCACCTGAGAGTCTTTTACTGCGGTAACGGGATCGTCGGTAATTAAGATTTTACTACCGGTTTTCTCGCCAATAGCCTGGGCGCTGGCGACAATTTCCCCATCGGGTTGATAGTTTGCGGGGGAGGCAACTCGCACATTTAACCCCATCAAAGCACCACCCAAGAGGAGAGAATTAGCGACATTATTGCCATCCCCCACATAGGTGAGGTTAATTCCCCGTAAAGTCTCAAAAGTCTCTTGGATAGTCTGTAAATCGGCTAATATCTGGCAGGGATGTTCTAAATCCGTTAAAGCGTTGATAATCGGGATGCGCGAGTAATTGGCAAAAGCTTCTAAATCCTCTTGTTTAAAGGTGCGAACCGCGAGAATATCGAGATAGCGATCGAGTACCCGGGCTGTATCTGCTAAGGGTTCCCCGCGCCCCACTTGGGTTACACTGGGATTAAGATCGATCACCTGTCCCCCTAACTGGTACATGGCGACGGTAAAGGAAACCCGGGTCCTGGTGGAAGCTTTATAAAATAGCAATCCCAAGACTTTTTTACAGCTAGGGTTAAGAGTGCCAGCTTTAAGCTGTGCCGATAGATTGAGTAGGGCGCTGATTTCTTCGCTACTCATGTCGGTTATTCTTAAAACATCTCGTCCTTTTAAAGTGGCTACCATTGGTTTTTCTCTCGATAAACAGGGGTCTTGATTGGGCTTTATGGCAGTTAGCGGTTAGCAAAAATCTTGAGTAAAGACCTTATTATAATCCAGTTTTTTCGCTATTAGGCAATTTTTCCCGAAAATTTTCATTTTGGGGGATGTTAGTCCAGCTAACACCCCCACTTTTTCTGTTATCCGAGGACGAAAAACAAGAAATTGCCCAATTTCTACTTAACTAATTTTGCCCCACACTTAGAACAAAAATTAGACGAGGGGGGATTTTTGTGTCCACAAATACCGCAGATAATTAAAGCTGGGTTAGCCACTTCCGTCACCGAAGAAAGAGGAATTTCTCCACCGCTATCCAACTTATAGTTATCGATTAACTGCAAAATAATTGCATCCTCCCGTTTATATTCTGTACTATCTTTTCCTCCTGTCAACTCCTCGGAACGTTGTTGTAAATATTTGATAAAAGTCCGATACAAGGCTTGTTTTTTCTCCGGAGTGGCCGAATCCTGTAACTTAGCTGTCACCTGACTTTGAATTTTTTCCTTATCTTCGCGACAAGCTTTTACTTCTAACACCTGTACCGCATCTTCCCAACTGGTGGCGATATCGACTTTTTTTAATCCCGTTGCGGTTTTAATTTCATAGCGAATTGTTTTCTCATTAGTGACTCGATTGACTTCTGGAAAAAGCACTTTTAAAGCCCGGGCCGTCACCACCAATTGATAAATACTCGGATCTTCGGGAAAAACATCCCAGAAAGGAGGTTCCTTTTGGATATGCACGGGGATGGGTAAATCGCGATTTTCCCCCATTTGTTGGGCGCGTTTAGCGAGAATAAATTCTCCTTTCCAGTCTTGATAGGATTGCCGCAACTCTCTCATTCCATCGAGACAGCGTAGGGAAAAACCGCCAATTTCCTGCACGAAGACAAGACGATGTTTTTCCACTTCTGCCAAGGGTTTAATATCGTCTTCGTTGGGGATAAATTCCCGCAGTTTCGGAATAATTTTTTGGGCTGCCGGGTTATTGGTATTTCTTCCCCCAATCAGGGCAACATTTTGATTTAATTGGGGCGTAAAACCCGCATCTTTTCCTCGCAAAACCGCAGGGTTAAGCATAATTAGGGGTCGCGATTTTTGGTAGGCAATGCGAAGATTATTGATAATATCGGCATCGTTGTTATAGATTTTTAACAAGCGATCGCAAGCGGCTAATTCCCTCTGAATTCGACTACTAGCGGGGGCATTTTGTAGTAGTTGATTAGCTTGGTTTATGATAACTTGTTGAAAATCTCCTTGACGAATATCGGCAATCTCGGTGATGTCAAATAAACGCATATTTTCATCAGCGCGGCGCGTTTCTTTCCAGAGAGGGCTAGATTGCTTTAAAATCTCTTCTGAGAGGGGTAAACAAAGGTTATCCATACCGGTATCATAGGCATTTTTGCTGCCGACAATCCCGGAGGCAAATTGTTCGATAAAGTCTTGATAAAGACCATTTAATTCTTGTCTGTCAAATAATTTAATCCCATTAATTAACAAAGCATCGGCACTATCGATCTGTTGGTTAGCTTGCAGATTAAATAGGTCGCGACTTTGAATTAATTTCTGACGAAAGCGATTAAAACGGCTTTCTAATTGATTAAGATGTTCCAGTAAACGATTAATAACCTCTACTCCTGCACCTCGGGTTTTTCGTTGAATCTTGGCCATTAAACAGCCTTCTAATCCCGTTAAAGCTTGTTCACAATATTGTTCCATTTTATCTTTTTTCGAGATATGAAGTTTATCTTTCAGATCATTAATTTCTGCTAAGGCTGTATCATATTCTCGTTGACGTTTACTTTCGTTTTGACTCCAAACCTGTTCTTGATCGCGACGGAATTTTTCTGCTATGTCGGTGAAGATTTGTCGTACTAAAACAATAAAACTCTCGGCAAATTTTACCCCACGGTTTCGATCCTCAAGGATATTATAAAACTCCATTTCTAGGGACTTTTTACCCCGTTGAATAATTTCATCCCGGTTGTTATAAATCTTTTTCAGGTAATCGCCGTGCAGCCGTTCATCGGGACTCAATTCTAGTAAATGATTGCGTTTAAATTCCTCGACTCTTGGCGTTAAATAATCATTAATAAATTGCAGAATTTTTCCCTGTTCATTGCCTAAAATATTAACACCCTGTTTGGTACAAGAGAGCCAATTATCTTGATTGATTTCCTGACGAGTTTCGTTAGTCCATTGGGAGATTATGGCAATTAAAGAGCGATCCTTGTCGGCACATAAATCCATAATTAGTTCCCCTTCGCTCAAGCGCATTCTTTTGAGGATATCACCCCTTACTAACTCCAACATTTGAGCGGGTAAAATCACGGAATCATTCAGCCACCAATTAATTAAATCCTTGGCTAAACGTTCCGATAAGGAGGCACGAATTTGGGCAATAGGAATTTCAATAGTTGATAGCCCAAAACTCATAAATTGCTTAGGATAACCGCGCCCCCCTGGGTCAGCTTGTGCCCAAGAACCCTTAATATTATCTCTAATGGAACGCTTATGAGGGGCAAAATCAGAAGTCATATCTAGGAAAATATTTTGGGCGATCATTTCCCGAATTTGACCGAGTTTAAAATCACCTTCGCCGTTTTTTGTCCCCACTAAATAGGTAAAATCAAAGGGTGGTAATTTACTAACCACTTCATCGACTAAACCGCTGCTAAACTGTTGATGATATTCGGTTCTGTAGTCAGAAAAGTAATTTAATTCCATCAGGGCAGCGTAACCATTAGCCAAAACTCGATCGCCGACACTAATCCCCGCAAATGCTTCAGGAGTGGGAACAATTGCCGTACTCAAAGGACTACTTTCCCCTCGCAACCAATTACGAATACAGTAGCCTATATCGATTAACATTCCGCTACCCGTACCACCGTTTAAAGACCCCGTGGTAAAGACATTAATAGCACTATTACTAACTTTAATTCCATAGCGATCAAGCATAAAGTTTTCTTGTCCCTTTACCCGTCTCACCGCGTCCAGAAATTTCCTTTGAATCTCATGATAATTACAAAATAAAGCAAAACGACCACAGGCGCGAATTTGTCCCGCTCCCGCTTCTAGGGAAGTAATATTTCTCTCTAATTCCGGGGGAAACCAACTATTAATCCAGGGATATCTATCCATGTCAGATACCATCTCCTGTACCTGTTTTCCACTCACCCGGGCCCAGTGTTTTTCGTTATCTTTAAAAGCACTGCCAGCAGCTTCAGGATTACTGATTTTATAATCCTTATCCGTGTCAACCACCAAAAAGCTGACAATCGGAAAATTACTCAAACTGCCATAACTTTCCTCGATTAAGCGACGCAATCGCGATAAAATTTCGTTACCCGTGCCACCTATACCCACTAAAACCGTGGGAACCATGCTTTTTTCTTCTACTGCTGCTGGCATAATTACTTAACTCCTAAGGCCATTTCTTGACGGTTGCGGGGGACTTCGTAGGTGAGGAAATCGTAGGCTAATTTAGTGTTAGGAAAAATCGCCCGCGCTTCCTCTAACAGATTGGAAATATCCAGAGAATTACCCGGTAGATAACGGGGACTAAAATGGGTCATTAATAACAATTTTACCCGGGCTGCCAAGGCCACCTGGGCTGCCATCGTCGAAGTGGAGTGAACACTTTCAAAAGCTAACCCGGCATCTTGGTGTGCAAAAGTCGCCTCATGAATTAGCACATCTGCATCCCGTGCCAATTCGATCGATCCTTCACAGAAAATAGTATCGGTACAATAGGCTATTTTACGGCCGATTTCCTTTTCTCCGCAGAGGGACTGACCGCAAATTTTGCTGCCATCGGCGAGGGTGACAGTTTCCCCTTTTTTCAGCTGGCCGTAAATTGGTCCGGGGGGAATACCCAAAGCGTTGGCTTTTTCCACATCAAAACGTCCTGGACGGTCTTTTTCGGCGATGCGATAACCGTGGGCGGGAATACGATGTTTTAATAGCTGACAGGAGACGGTAAATTCTTCATCTTCGTAGAGTATGCCAGGGGAAATGGCATGGACGCGCACCCGATTAGCCAAATTAGTATAGGAATACTTAGCACAAGCGCGCAGATAGTCCCCTAGTCCGGGGGGTCCGTAGATATCAATATCCTGAGCAGAACCAGCTAATCCGATACTGGCTAACAATCCCATTAAACCAAAGATATGATCCCCGTGCATATGGGTGATAAAAATGCGTCGGATTTGGGAACTTTTCAGGTCGCTACGCAGTAACTGGTGTTGAGTTCCTTCTCCACAGTCAAACAGCCATATTTCCGCCCGTTGCGGCAAACGAAGGGCGATACTAGAGACATTGCGGGAACGAGTGGGAACCCCGGAACTGGTTCCTAAAAAAGTAATCTCCACAGGATAGCTGTCAGGATAGAGGATTCTTTTTCTAGTCTAGGCTGTTTTGATCGATTTCTCGATCGAATTGCTGCTTTTCTGTATTTCTTGACTTGGAAACAGAAAATCCCCTGATTTTGACCTAACTCTGCAATAATTACTCGCAGCCAGAAATACATTGGCGCACACACCATATTTTGTGCTTTTTGTCAAAAAAACTTTTTCTTTGCAATAAAACTACACAAAAAAAAGATCATCGTTGCCCGTGAAATTGACTGATTTACCCGTCTTAATTAGGATCACCCTGTAGGTGTGGCAAGGGTTTCAACCATTGCTACCCAAAAAAGCACAGAATAACCCATTATGAAATTCAGTAAAATCGCTGTAACCATTGTAACATCGTTGTTAAATAAAAATCTTTCTCAATTAATTCTTAAGAATTTGTAAATATTGCGAAATGTTAATTTAAATATTCTCAAGTTTTTGGAGTTAATAAATAATTTTTGCTTATCTTTGGCCAACATTGGGTTAGAAGTCAGGAGTCAGTATTCAGGAGTCAGTATTCAGGAGTCAGTATTCAGGAGTCAGTATTCAGGAGATTATTTTTATTTGTTCTTCCCACACCCCACACCCTACACCCCACACCCCACACCCCACATTACTTCCCTAGAACGATCTTTGGGACAAGATTAAGTTTAAAATCTGAAATAGATGATTTTTTTCAGGATCGAGTCAAGTTTATGGCAGATATTGTCGATATTGCGGTCAGTGCCGATAATTTTAAAACTCTAGTGACGGCGGTACAAGCCGCTAATCTTGTGGATGCCCTAAAAAGTCCCGGCCCCTTCACGGTTTTTGCCCCCACCGATGAAGCTTTTGCCAAATTGCCCCCCGGGACGATTACAACCCTAGTGCAGAATATCCCCCAATTAACCCGAATTCTCACCTATCACGTCGTTGCGGGCAAATATATGCAGGAAGATTTGGCGAAATTGGCTGTAGTGA
Organism: Microcystis sp. M179S2; assembly: GCF_020245805.1. Taxonomy (NCBI): domain Bacteria; kingdom Bacillati; phylum Cyanobacteriota; class Cyanophyceae; order Chroococcales; family Microcystaceae; genus Microcystis; species Microcystis sp. M179S2. The sequence goes on from NZ_JADBUE010000204.1 coordinate 16,255, forward strand.
CTTCTCTAGAGGGTTCACCGATTCCCATCGATTGTAGCGAAGGTTTTGAGGTGAAAAATGCCACGGTGGTGGCGGGTAATATCGAGGCGGATAATGGTGTAATCCACGTCATCGATACGGTGATTCTAATGGGTTAGTTTTTGACCGGCTTTGGCCCGGGCTGCATCTAGGGCAAATCTGTCTTATTTAGTAACTAAATATACAGATACTTTTGCTTGTTTATGATTTTGATGCTCGACTACCTGTTCAGACCAATAAATATTAACGAAAAAGTAAGGAAATATTAAGGGAGATGAAAAATGGTTAACCAGTTTCTCCCCCTGATTAATTTTCGCCTTAGAATGCCGGTTATAAAGGGATAAACAAGATAATTCCCACTAAGGAGTACGCCAATGAAGACCTTAGAATTTCTCTCGGAACTGAAGGCCGCACCGCAAGGATGGGGATTCTGGATTGATCGTCAGCAGATCGAAGCCAACCACGTCGGTCAATATTCATTTGAGAATGATCGTTTGCCAAAAAGTTTTGTTCATCGAAAATTTGGGTCTGAAACCCCGTCGTTCTACGACGGCTTTACTGTTAAATATTAGAACATTTACGAAATATATGCTAGAATGTGAGACATGGAAAAAGCCTACTCGTTCCGATTTTACCCCACACCCGAACAAGA
>NZ_JADBUE010000205.1:0-19153 GCF_020245805.1 Microcystis sp. M179S2
CCAGATAGATCAAGGAAAATCATAAATCGAGGTTAACCCTTTGTCCCGTAATGGTTTGAGCCTTTTTTGCTGACCGAAAACGCCTAAGTCCCACTAAGCCGAAAATTTCAGGGTTCCCCGGTCATTCTCAATAAACAGTGCTTGTTGAGAATGAATGGGCAATCAGACTTAACATCTAGGGGGAGATGTTCCAGTTGCTCGCTTTGTTTTGTCACCCCTTGAAGTCAATCCATCTGGTCAAGACAAGAGATAATATTCCTGGCAAGGTTTGGGAAAAAAGGCTCTTCGTTACTTGGTATGGTTAGATCGGGGGACATAAATCGACTAAATCCTTACCCGACAAGAGAGTTAATTGATTAGTTCGTTCTAGATCGAAAACAATTGACAAAGATAGCCGAACATCTCTGTGTATAAGGGTTTCATCCCTCATGACCCCGTCCATTGCATGAAACAAACCGAAGAACCGGAAAAATTGAGTGAATTTGTCTAACTACAAAGGAACTTTAGTAATCCAATCTTGATACTTTGGTTCCTGATTGAGAACGATAGAACTTAACTTTTCTTTTAACTGATAAGTAATCGGTTTAGCCGCGGGTAAAGAAAAAGTTTCAATCCTTTTAATCGGAGTAATTTTCGCCGCAGTGCCACTTAAAAACACCTCATCAGCGATAAATAACTCCGTCTTATCTACAGGTCTTTCAATAACCGGAATACCCAAATCCCGCGCGATAGTTAAAACACTATCTCTAGTAATACCCTCTAGGATATCTTGGTCAAAACTAGGAGTAATTAGCTGACCATTTCTGATGATAAAAATATTCATTCCCGTCGCTTCACAGACTTTACCCTGAGAATTCATTAAAATTGCCTCATCAAACCCCGATTCTACCGCTTCCGTTTTTGCTAAAGCAGAAGTGATATAAGCGGCGCTAATTTTACCTCGCAACGGGAAACTTCTATCCTCCTGACGATACCAAGAACTAATCCGACAGTTAACCCCATCGGCTGCTAAATAATCATCCATTTCTAGACCATAGACGAGAAAATCCTTCTCGATACCATGCAATCGCGGGGCAATTCCCAACCCCGAACTATAGACAAGGGGACGAATATAAAAAGGTCGATTACACTGATTCTTTTTAACAAAATCGATAATTATTTGATAGATTTTATCGGCAGGAATCTCGTAATTAAGAAACTTAGCACTTTGACTTAAACGCTGACAATGACGTTCCAATCTAAATAATAATATCTGTCCAGGATTGCTAGGGTCGGGAGTACCTCGTAAACCACCGAAAGCGGCAGTTCCGTAGTGTAGTGCGTGGGTAGCAACGGATAACTTTGCCTCGCTAAAAGGGATAAATTTATTCTCAAAATAGGCGAGAGGAAGGAAAGGAATTTCGGCAGTAATAGACATTTTTTTGTTGATTTAACCAAGAACTAAACGGGATTTACCCATGCGGAAAAATTTTGTTTCTGGCTATTAGAAGGATTTTCTACCCTGATAATTTCATAGCGAATCGTCTGCGGGGCAGCCAGTGGAACAGCAAGGGTTCGCAATTCATCGAGATGAAAGACTGTTATCTGAATAATATCACCTGCGCGGTAGTCTTTTAATCTTTCGTTTAACTGTTCCGCCGTCACTCGCAATCCATCGATAGCCAATAATTCATCATCAGCATTAATTCCCGCTTTTTGGCAAGGGGAACCCATCTCGACAAATTTAATTATTTCTTTACCCGCTTCACTCTGTACCCGCATTCCCAGATGAGGTATCGTCTCCCCATTGTCAACCCCCCGCAGATAGAGTCCAAAGGGTTCAAGATATTGATTAAAGGGTAATTCTGCCAAACCGTCGATATAACGCTGGTAGAAGTCGCTTAAATCCACCCCCGCAGCCGATTCGAGAATTGCCTGCAATTCCCCATCGGTATAACCAATCTCCTCTTTACCGAAATGTTGCCACATCGAGCGTAAAACATCATCGAGGGAACGACGGTTATCGGTGTGGGTGCGAATTAGTAAATCGAGAAGCAGCGACAATAATTCCCCCTTGAGATAGTAGGAAATTTGACTATTATCGCTATTGCTATCCCGTCGGTAGAGTTTTATCCAAGCATCAAAACTCGATTCGCCTAGAGGTTGGACAAGACGACCGGGTATATTGAGATAACGAGTAATTTCTTTGCTTAAAAGCTCTAAAAAAGTCTTACTATCGTATATTCCCGCCCGTAGAGGGATTATCATATCGTAATAACTGGTGGTTCCTTCGGCAAACCAGAGGGAAGAAGTATAATTTTCTGCATCATAATCGAAGCTTTCTAAAGCTTTTGGGCGAATACGCTTGATATTCCAGAGATGAAAGAACTCATGGGCGACTAATTGCAGAAAACGATTATATTTATCCTTATCTCGTAATCCCAAACGCATATAGTTAAGGGTACAGGAATTTTTATGTTCTAGTCCCCCGTAACCAGCCGCCGAAAGATGTAGCAAAAAGAGATAATTATCATAAGGGAGTCCACCGAACATAGCCGACTCGGTTTGAATAATTTTAGTGGTATCGGCGATAATTTGACTAGGATTGGCGTTTCCCCGTCCCCAGATAGCTAATTGATGGGGTTTTCCCTCGACGACAAAATCGTATAACTGATGAATCCCCACCTCCACAGGACTGTCCACTAGGGTATCAAAATCGGGAACGTGAAAGGTGTTTTTCTGTCCGGGTAAAGATTTTAAGGCAGTGGTAACGCGCCAATCGCCATGGGGAGGGATAATTGTCAGGGTGAGGGGATGTTTTTGATAATCGGGGATATAGAAAAATAAAGCAGCCCCGTTGAAGTAACCGTGAGTATCATCGAGATGGTTGGTTCTGACGGTTAAATCGTGGGCAAAAACGCGATATTTGACCGTTATTTCGGAACTGTCACCATTGTCAATCTGCCAGTGATTTTTAGCAACTTTGCGACTGTTGAGGTTAACAGCTTGAAAATCTTGGACTAAACGGGAGTATTCCCGCACTAGATAGGAACCGGGAGTCCAAACCGGCATTTTTAGGTTTAAAATCGGAGCTTGCCAACCGGTAATTTGTAGAGTGACTTCAAAGAGGTGCGAAGTCGGTTCCGACATAGCCACTTGATAGCTGAGACTTAAACGAGTTGAAGAGATGGTAGTGGGGGAAATAAAACTGGTCATCGGCATTAAACAAGCTTTTTAGTTATTCTACTGAGTCCGGTTATTAAAAACTGATTATTTATTCCCCCTTTTGCATGAGTGCCTCTCCTGATATGTAGCCTATACTCAACGGATGGCCGTATTACTTCCGATTTTATCACTCAATCCAAGCCTTTGGGGGGTAGAACCCCCAAACTCCTAGGGTTGATTGATAGTAGGGTTGATTGATAGTAGGGTTGATTCATGAATCAACCCTACCCAAACCCCCCGTTGGGGGACAGCCGCTGACGCATCTGTAATAATTTAAGAGTCACTCCCCTTGCATGACTGTCTCTCCTGATATGTAGCCTATACTCAACGGATTTAACCCCGTGTGCAACTATATTTTTACTCTTGATTTACAAGGCTTTCAGAAATCAGCAGAGATAAAGTATCCTCTGTAACCCCCGCAAATCCTGCGAGGGTTGTCGTGCCGATTCAGCGTCTTTCTGCCGGGGGTGCGGGAGGAATCACATCGGTGGGAGGGGTTACCTCTAGGGGAACCGAACGAGTTTCGGGGGCCGCCACAGTGACGGGAACGGTAATCGGTTCGGCTGCCGCGGCGGCCGTATTTTCAGGACTAGGCGCAGCGGCGCTGGACGGAGCGACGGTAGTACGCCGACGACTAGAACGGCGTTGGCCCGGTTCGCTAGTATTAGAACGAACGATAGTTTGCTCGCGACTTACCCGAACCCGTCGCCGTCTGCGGATGGGGCCTTCGGTGGGGGAACCCTCATCGCTGCTGGCTAAACGATTGTTAGTAGTTTGGGTAAAGTAGGTACGTCGGGGTTTAATGGGTTCCGCTTTTACTGTCACTGGACGTTTGCCTAAATTCGGTTCTGGGAAACCTTGATAGGGAATATCCTTGATTGCTCCTAACATAAATTGTCGCCACATCCAAGCGGACATGGTACTGGCTCCATTGGTGGGTTTATTATTGTCATTACCGAGCCAAATTCCCGTGACTAATTGGGGAATATAACCGACGAACCAAAGGTCGCGAGCCTTATCAGAAGTGCCGGTTTTTCCTGCTACCGGACGACCAATTTGTGCGGGGGTTCCCGTTCCCGAATTAACCACATCCTGCAGCATCCAAGTCATCGTCGCTGCCGTGTTTTTATTCAGAGCAGTTTTCGGTTTAAAATTGGCTTGATAAATTACCTTACCATTGCGATCGAGTACCTGATTAATACCGTAAACTGGTTGATGCACACCATTATTAGCAAAGGTTCCGTAGGCGCTGGTCAATTCTAAAAGATTGACTTCCGAAGCACCCAAAGCCAAAGAATAAGTGGGTAAAAGTTTCGACTGGATCCCCATATCTTGAGCTAATTTAATCACCGGATTCCAACCCACAGCCACTAACACCTGAACTGCCACCACATTCAGGGAAGAAGTCAAAGCATCGCGCATGGACACCTCGCGGCCGCTATACTTATCGCCGTAGTTTTCCGGTTTATAACCATCCACCACATACTGTGCATCTTTATAATTAGAATAGGGGGATTTCCCCGCCGCAATCGCCGCCGCATAGACAAAAGGTTTAAAAGTAGATCCCGGCTGACGTTTTGCCTGTGTCACCCGATTGAATTGATTCTTATCGTGGTCAATTCCCCCGACCATAGCCTTAATTTGTCCATTTTTGGGGTCAATTGCCACTAAAGCCGCCTGTTGGAAGTGCTGCCACTGGCCATAACGAGAAACCGCTCTTTCTACCACTTCCTCCGCTTCGCTTTGCCAACGAGGATTAAGGGTAGTTTTTACCACCAATCCCCCCGCTTCTAGGGTTTTAGCGGGAACCAGTTGCGGCAGTTCTTTTTCCACATAATCGGTAAAATAGGCCGCTTGCCGTTGCAGACGTTTTAGGGGACTGGTTTTAAGACCTAGGGGAGATGCGATCGCCAGTTCTGCTTGAGCGTTAGTAATAAATCCCACCTCGGCCATAGTTTTTAGGACGATATTACGCCGTTCTAGGGCAGATTTAGGGTTTTCGAGGGGAGAATAGAGACTAGGAGCGGGAACAATCCCGGCAAGGGTGGCAGCTTCGGCTAGAGTTAATTTATCGACGGGTTTACTGAAATATAACCAAGCGGCATCGGCAAGACCGTAGGCCCCGGAACCGAGATAAACTAGGTGAAAATAACGCTCTAAAATCTGGTCTTTTGTATAGTTATCTTCTATTTTCTGAGCGATACGCATTTCCCGTAATTTGCGATCAAAGCTCCTTTCTTGGGATAAAAAGACAATCCGGGCCAATTGTTGGGTGATGGTGCTGCCTCCTTCCACCACTCCCCCGGCTCTCAGGTTAGAAAAGAGAGCGCGAGCAATACCCTGGCCATCAACTCCCCCGTGTTGGCGAAAACGGCGGTCTTCACTAGCGATAAAGGCCTCCTGTACCAGTGGGGGAACTTGGGCAATTTTCACGGTTTCGTAGGTACTAGGGCCATTTTGCTTGAGGATTTCCCCATTAGCGGCTTGAATGGTTAGGGTGCCGGGACGAGTATATGTTTGTATATCGGCGATATTTTGCGGTAGAGAGGTTTCAAGGCGATAAATGCCCCAACCTACCCCTAAAATGCCCCCAGTTACGCCTAATCCCAATCCCAAGTACAACCCAAAGCGGGGATGTTGTCGCCATTGCGGTAAGGGGGAATTGTCGATCAGGGTAGTAAATTTGTTTTTTATGGGTTTAAATGTCTCTAGAGCCTTGCTACTGGTTTGGGAGACTAAATTAACCTTTTTTTCTTCGGAAGCGGCTTCTACTGGCTTTTCCCCCGCAAATGGCGCAGATTTGGAGTCTATAGGATCGACTTTAGGGGGTTGCTCGGAATTCTCTAATTTATTAGCAAGATTATGAAAAAATTGACTAAGTTTTTGTTTGTATTTCATGTTAGTTGAGCGGGTGAGGGTGAGGGTGTTGGGGTGTTGGGGTGTTGGGGTGGTGGGAAGTGGGGAAAGGGAAGTGGGGAAGTGGGGTGTTGGGGAATTTAGCTGAAATTTCCCCATCTCCCTATTTCCCTAAATCCCTATTTCCTTAAAGATCGCTAAATTGTCGCCACCATTGCTGGAGGGGATAATAGACGAGGGGAGTCCAGAGACTACTAAGCAGAGCAGCAGTGAGGCCAATGCGTTGATAATCGAGCCAAAGATCAGCGAGATTTTTGCCTCCTTGTAGATAGTATTGAAAAGCGATCGCACCATCGGCGATTAAAGTCATAACAAAGACAATTAAGACCACGGCGATCAATTCTTCTTTAACATAACGTTGTCGGTGTAAACGGGAAGTGAGGAAACCGATGAGACCAAAAACCATGATATGGGAAGGATAATTAGAGGTAAGACTATCTTGAATAGTGCCGAGCGCTAATCCGGCCACCACACTATCGAGACAAGAGCGATTGAGACTCCAACTAACCAACCAAATCAGTAACCAATTGGGAGCGATGCCTAAAATCTCCATACCGGGCAGCCGCATTAAGGAAAGAAAGGTACAGAGAAGCAGCGAAGCGATAGTGACTAAAATATTCAGTATAAAACGAGAACGGGCTGATAAACGGTTTAATTTCAGCATAATTCCCCCTCTCACTGCTGGGGTTGCGGGTGAACGAACACCCATTCGAGATTGTCCACGGTGGCGGTAAATTCAATTTTGGCGGTGGGGGCGGGATTTTCCTGTAAATTAAGGGAAATTATGCGACCGATGGGCAACCCTGGCGAAAAAAGGCTACTAAAAGCCGAAGTTGTCACCACATCTCCCGGTTTGACATCGGGAGCTTTTTCAAAAAAGCGCAGGGTGGCGACTTGGGAATCCTGACCTTGAATTAAACCCATGGCCCGACTACGATTCACCGTTGCTCCGATGCGACTTTGGGAATTACTGACCAATAAAACTTTGCTGGTGTGGGGAGTAACTTCCCTAATCCGTCCCACTAAACCGCCAATTCCCGTCACCGAAGCACCCACTTCCACACCATCGGTGCTACCCCGACCGATAATTACCTGTTGCCACCAATCATCAGCGCTGCGGCCAATAATTGGGGCAGAAATCAGGGGTTTTTTCTGGGTTTGATAATAACCAAGCTGTTTTTTTAATTGTTGATTTTGATATTCGACTTCACTTAAACGATTTTGTAATTCTCGCACCCGTTGATCGGCCAGAAGTTGCTCTTGCAGATTAGTTTCCTCTCCCTGAAAAGGGCGGGTTAATAAACCATACAATTCTAAAATCGCCCCACTTTGATAGGTGCGAATGTACCAAGCTCCTCCCAGAGCGGCAGCGAGCAGAAAAATTCGCCATCCCTGCTGTGTCCATTTTCGTCGTGCTGAATACATGAGCGATTTAAAACCTCTTGGCTGTGTAGAGTGAGAATCCGTGTGTTTTGCCGCTAACCGATCCTAGTGACCTTTAGACATTGCGAGTTGTTTCATTAACGATCCGCTCAAAGAGTTTCTGATTTTTTAACACTTCTCCCGTGCCTTTGACAACACAGCGCAGGGGATCTTCAGCGATATGGGTAACGATACCGGTTTCGTGACTGACTAGGCGATCGAGTCCCCGTAATAAAGCACCCCCTCCCGCTAACATGATGCCGCGATCGATAATATCGGCCGCTAATTCGGGGGGAGTTTTTTCTAGGGTACGTTTGATCGCATCAACGATCACGGAAAGTGGCTCATCCATACTTTCCCGCACTTCTTCCGCTTTGATCGTCACGGTGCGGGGTAAACCGGACATAAGATGCAATCCCCGCACTTCCAGAGGAGGAAATTCATCTCCGGGGGAGGGATAAGCCGAACCAAGGCGAATTTTGATATCTTCGGCCGTGCGTTCCCCGATAATCAGGTTATGGACTTTTTTTAGATAAGCGATAATTGCTTCCGTGAGTTCATCCCCGGCCACACGGACCGATTCGCTGATCACTGTCCCATCGAGACTGAGAATCGCCACTTCCGTGGTGCCACCACCGATATCGATGATCATATTTCCCGTCGCTTCCGAGACGGGTAAACCGGCACCCAAGGCCGCAGCAACCGGTTCATCAATTAACCCCACTTCTCGCGAGCCGGCATTTTTGGCCGCATCCACCACCGCACGTCTTTCTACTCCAGTAATCCCACTGGGAACACCGATTACCATGCGGGGATTGCCAATCGTGCCATCGAGCGCTCGTTTGATGAATTCCGCTAACATGATCTCGCAGCTGTAAAAATCGGCGATTACCCCATCGCGCAGGGGTCGCAGAGCGGTGACATGGCCCGGAGTCCGACCGAGCATTTTTTTGGCCTCCTCCCCGACAGCGATCGGGTTACGATCTTGATCGATCGCCACTACCGATGGTTCCTCTAAAACAATACCTTTCCCTGACACATAAACGAGGGTGTTTGCTGTCCCCAAGTCTATACCTATGTCCCTTGATAAGGCTAGACCTCTAAAAAAACCCACTTGTTTTCACTCCTGTTCTTATAACAACGTTGCTATGGCTAGACTTTCGATCGAATCGACTTGGATTTTATTACGTTTTGTTTCTCAAGTCTAGTTAATTATCGCTTCTTTCTCTCCAGATTGACGCAAATCCTGCCCCTAATTTTCTCCCTAGCCACCGGTCAAAGTCAGGGTTTCGGGCTAAAATAAACATACTATTGTACTAAATTGAGGATTTAAGACCATGAGTTTAAATCTGGTTCATTTGGTGGGACGAGCGGGGAGAGACCCAGAAACCAAGTATTTCGAGTCGGGTAAGGTTTTATGTACTTTAACTTTAGCGGTTAATCGTCGCTCTAAAAATAGCGATCAGCCGGATTGGTTCGATCTGGAAATTTGGGGCAAAACGGCGGAAGTGGCCGCTAATTATGTGAAAAAAGGCGGTTTAATCGGAATTAAAGGTTCTTTAAAAATGGATACCTGGAATGACAAAAACACGGGATTAGCTCGCTCTAAACCGGTGATTCTCGTCGATCAACTAGATTTACTCGGTTCTAAACGCGATAGTGAGGCTAATTCCGAGCGAGAATTTTAAAGCTTAAGCGGTATTATTTCCAGATTTTAGGTGTGTTAGCCTCTAGTAACACACCTTTATTAGACCTCTTGTAAAAATCAAAAATTGTTGTTAGGGTTAGGAGTCAGGAGTCAGGAGTCAGGAGTTAGTAGTCAGTGGTCAGGAGAATTAAGAATGAATAATAAGCAATTAAATGGTCTATTCACAGATTTTAGGCAATTCAATCCTTATTTTTGCCGTTTTTGAATCCTCAGAAATTGATTGTTAATCATGCCAGAAGTTTATTTATTCTCTAATTGACTGGAAAAATATTGCTGTAAATCCGGTAAAACTTGCCGATAAATGGCTGTATTTATCTGTAGATTCCAGCCAAGAATAGAATTAAAAGGGATAATTTCCACCAGGGAATTACTATAAGCAATCCCTTCTAAAGTCCCGACAAATTCGGGGGTCCAGAGATTTTCTTCTAGGGAAATATTTTGTTTTTTTAACCAGCCGATCAAAGCCGAGCGCCCGATGCCGGGTAAAATATCAGCAGTCAGCAGGGGACTGTACCAGCAATTATCTTTCCATCCCCATAAATTACCCGTGCTAGTTTCTAACCAATTCCCAACTCGATCGACTAATATCGCTTCTTTTGCTCCTTTTTTTTGAGCAGTTTGTGACGCTAACCAAGGGGTTAAATAATTACCAGTTTTATGTTCTCCTAAAATGCGTTGCCAAGCGGGATTATCTATTACCCAGCCAATAATTCCCCGCTCTTGTCTAAGGTTTAAATCTTCGGGGAGAAATCTGCCTTTAATCCACTCCCTGCCATCGGGAAAAATTGTAATTCTCAGGACAGGATAGAATCGGGATAATTCTTCGGCTCCTTGGCGAATTCGCTGCCAATCGGGATCAGACCATTGGAAAACTTGTAAACTAGAGTGCAGACGTTTGAGATGTTCTTGCCAATGGGTTAGGGGATGATCTAAGCTTTGTTGATAGATACGCAGGGTAGTAAAGAGTGTGGCTCCATAAAGCAGTCCAATATCATCAATACCCAGACTTATTCGCTCATCCTCGATTAATTCGCCATTATACCAATACATAATCAGTTAACTGTTTACTGCCCTAGCTTATGAACCGTCAAAAATTTACTTGGGGATATTCTAGCTATAAATTGCGTCAGAGAGAAAATTTTAAAGAATTTCTGTGTTTACTGGGATTATTAATAGCGGCCTTAATTATCTATCTAGTGGGATTAGGTAATTTACCCTTGCGGGATTGGGATGAAGCGACCATTGCTCAGGTGGCCAAGGAAATTAGCCAAACCCCACTGGAACAATTGCGCTGGTTATTTCCTAGTCTTTGGGGTGATCCCTACCTGAATAAACCACCGTTGATTCATAGTTTGATTGGTCTAACCTACCATTTCGGGGGCATTAATGAGGCCAATACGAGACTAATTCCCGCTTTTTTAACAGCTTTATCGGTGCCGCTCCTCTACCTTCTCGGTCGAGAAATTTTTCCCGCTCGTTTGCCAGCTTTACTATCGGCCTTAATTTATCTAACTCTTTTGCCGGTGGTGCGCCATGGCCGTTTAGCCATGTTGGATGGAGCGGTATTATGTTTTGAAATGCTGATGTTTGTCTGTTTACTGCGCTCACGGCGCGATTTACGCTGGTCTCTGGGGGCGGGGTTAGGATTTGCCCTCCTTTGTCTGACCAAGGGTATTATGGGGCTATTATTGACGGGTATCGGCTTGATTTTTCTGCTCTGGGATACCCCCCGGTTATTAACGTCTGCCTATTTTTGGTCGGGTTGGTTGTTGGGAGCAACTCCCGCTTTTGCCTGGTATAGCGCCCAATTTTGGCACTACGAGCGGGAGTTTCTCGATTCCCTTTTTGTTCAACAGTTAAAGCGAGTTAGTGACGATCTCGACGATCATCGCGGACCGTTTTGGTATTATCTGCTGGAAATTCTTAAATATAGTTGGCCTTGGTTAATTTTCTCGGTTTGGGGTTTAGGTTTAGCACGTCAGGAACATCTCTACAGTTGGGCGAAGTTACTGTTAGTTTGGACGGGTGTTTATCTGTTGGTGGTTTCGGTAATGGCGACCAAGTTGCCTTGGTATATTCTGCCGATCTATCCGGCCTTGGCTTTAGCGGCCGGTTATGCCTTGGCGCAGCTGGGTAATCTTCCCATTGATCGCCCCTATAATCCAATCTGGTCAATTATTCTGGGTATTATCGGCGTTGGGGCGGGTTTATTAGCTTTAATGGTCTATTTTCCGGGTAATTTTGCCGCTATCGAACCTATCCATCCCTTAATTCTTTTAACCTTATTGTCACTTTCCTTGACCATGGTGACAACGGCGATTTTGTTAGCTCGGCGCTCGGAACAATTCAGCGTGGTTTTACTCTGGGGAATGTTGGTTTCTTTGTTTATTTTTGTCAATTCTCCCCTGTGGATCTGGGAATTAAATGAGAATTTCCCCGTCAAACCGGTGGCGAGTTTGGTACAGAAATATGTGCCGGCCGATCACCCTGTTTATATTGCTTTTGCCTACGAGCGCCCCTCATTAAATTTTTATAGTGGTCGTCGGGTTTTTCCCCTTGCTGCTGAAGAATTAATCAATTATTGGCAAAGTCACAAGCAACCCTACCTAATTATCGATCGTCAAACCAAAGAAGCTACTGATTTAGGAGGATTAAAGGTGATCGGCTCTACGGATTCCGGTTGGTTTTTGGTGACAAAGCAGTAGTGAGGTTAATTTTGGGCATACTTTTCGATAGCAAATTAGCTGAGACTTTAACTTGCTGGCTTCAAATATTAGAAAAATTTTACAAGTTGCGTTAAAATCACCCCTAGCGATGAAACGCAACACTTTTGTAATTGTTGAAACCGAGATTAATATGCTAAATAGGTCAATTACGGCCGAGAAAACCGAGGAATTCGCTCCTGCTGACCTGCAAGACCTGCTAGACTGCACCGATAGCTTTGTTAACCGTCACATTGGACCGACGGAGACGGAAATCGAGAAAATGCTGGCGGTTTTGGGTGTTGCTACCGTGGAGGAATTAATCGCTCAAACGGTCCCTGCAGCAATTCGTTTACAAAAAAGCCTTAATCTAGCACCTGCCTTGAGTGAATACGCCGCTCTTGCCCAATTAAAAGCTATTGCCTCCAAAAATCAGGTATTTCGCTCCTTTATTGGCATGGGCTACCATGACTGTATCACCCCGCCGGTAATTCTCCGCAACATCTTAGAAAATCCGGGTTGGTACACCGCCTATACTCCCTATCAAGCGGAAATCGCCCAAGGACGCTTAGAAGCTCTCTTAAACTTCCAAACTCTCATCACTAGCTTAACCGGTCTGGAAATTGCTAACGCTTCCCTCCTCGATGAAGGAACAGCAGCTGCGGAAGCGATGAGTATGAGTTATGGACTGTGTAAAACTAAAGCCAATGCTTTCTTTATCTCTAGTAGTTGCCATCCCCAAACGATTGAAGTTGTTAAAACCAGAGCGATTCCTTTAGGTATTGACATTATTATCGATGATCATCGTCTCTTTGACTTTCAAACGCCGATTTTTGGCGCATTATTACAATATCCAGCCACCGATGGCCTAATTTATGACTATCGGGAATTTATCGCCAAAGCGCAGGAAAATGGGGCTTTAGTCACCGTTGCCGCCGATATTCTCAGTTTAGCCCTGTTGACTCCCCCCGGCGAATTGGGGGCTGATATTGCCGTGGGTAGCAGTCAACGCCTTGGGGTTCCCTTGGGTTATGGGGGTCCCCATGCCGCTTATTTTGCCACCAAAGATGCCTATAAACGCAGCATTCCGGGGCGCATTGTCGGGGTATCGAAGGATAGTCAGGGTAACCCCGCACTGCGTTTAGCTTTGCAAACCCGCGAACAACATATCCGCCGGGATAAAGCCACCAGTAATATTTGTACCGCACAGGTGTTACTAGCGGTGATTGCTTCCATGTACGCGGTGTATCACGGACCGGAAGGAATCAAGAAAATCGCCCAAAGAGTGCAGAAATTAACCGCTTTATTGGCAAATGGTTTAAAAAAGTTGGGTTATCAAGTGGGGAAAGAACCGTACTTCGATACGCTCAAAGTTACGGTATCCACGGGAGTTAAGGATATCTTCGCCAAGGCAAAAACCCATAAGATTAATCTGCGTTATTTTGATGAGAATAATCTAGGAATTAGTCTCGATGAAACCACCAGTCTCAGGGATGTGTGGGATTTATGGCAAATTTTTGCCCCCACCGAGGAATTACCCTTTACCGCGGCGGAATTAGTCGAGAAAATTAGTCTAGAATTACCCGCTAATTTAACCCGTACCAGTGCCTATCTTACCGAACCGGTGTTCAATCGTTACCACTCGGAAACGGAATTACTCAGATATCTGCACCGTCTGGAAACAAAGGATTTAGCCTTAAATACTTCCATGATTCCCCTCGGTTCCTGTACGATGAAACTCAATGCCGTAGCGGAGATGATTCCGGTAACTTGGGCAGAATTCGGCAAATTACACCCTTTTGCCCCGATTGACCAAGCAGAAGGCTATCAACTGCTCTTTCAACAGTTAGAAACTTGGTTAGGGGAAATTACCGGGTTTGATGGCATTTCCCTACAACCGAACGCCGGTTCTCAGGGAGAGTATGCCGGTTTACAGGTAATCCGAGCCTACTATGAAAGTCGCGGTCAAGGTCATCGTCAGATTTGCTTAATTCCTGAGTCCGCTCACGGGACTAATCCTGCCAGCGCTGTTATGTGTGGTATGAAAGTAGTGGCGGTTAATTGCGATTCTCGGGGCAATATTGATATTAATGACCTGAAAACTAAGGCCCAGAAGCATCAGGATAATCTAGCGGCTTTGATGGTGACGTATCCTTCCACTCACGGCGTTTTTGAACAGGGAATTAGCGAAATTTGTGCCTTGATTCATCAATACGGTGGTCAAGTCTATATGGATGGAGCCAATATGAATGCTCAGGTGGGTTTATGTCGTCCGGCGGATTTTGGCGCTGATGTCTGTCACTTGAATCTTCATAAAACCTTCTGTATTCCCCACGGTGGTGGCGGACCCGGTATGGGACCAATCGGAGTAAAATCCCATTTAGTGCCTTTTCTGCCCGATGTTTCCCTAGTTTTGGCGAAATTATCCCCAGAAACCGCTAATGGTAAGCATCAGGACTCGATTGGGGCAATTTCGGCCGCGCCTTGGGGTAGTGCCAGCATTTTGGTGATTTCTTGGATGTATATCGCTATGATGGGGGCAGCCGGCTTGAAAAAAGCGACAGAAGTGGCAATTTTGAACGCTAATTATCTGGCTTTTCGTCTGGAGTCGGCCTATCCGGTGTTATTTAAGGGTAGCGCGGGAACGGTTGCCCACGAGTGCGTGATTGATTTACGTCCCCTGAAAAAACAGGCCGGCATCGAGGTGGAAGATGTGGCAAAACGCTTGATGGATTTCGGTTTCCACGCGCCGACGGTTTCTTGGCCCGTGGCGGGTACAATGATGGTGGAACCCACGGAAAGCGAATCTTTGGGGGAATTAGACCGTTTTTGTGAAGCTTTGTTAACTATCTATCAAGAAGTACAAGCGATCGCTAATGGTAGCATGGATCCCCACGATAATCCCTTGAAAAATGCCCCCCACACAGCCGCAGTTTTAACTGCTGATGATTGGAGTCGTCCCTATTCCCGTCAACAGGCAGCTTATCCGCTTTCTTGGCTAAAAGATTATAAATTCTGGCCGGTAGTGGGACGGGTTGATAATGCCTACGGGGACAGAAATCTGGTTTGTTCCTGTGAGGGTATGGACGCTTATAAGTAATCGTAATTCCTTGATAATATTTGGTGGGGTAGTGGCAAATTACCCCGCTTTTTTCTGGTTTTTCGGAACTTGATCCGTAAAATTAAGTACCTCTTGTGCCACTCGCTCGCAACTGCCTACTGTTCCTAAACTGGCTTTAGTTTCTGCGTATTCATCTAACATTTTTTGGCGACGTTGCTGATTTAATAATAGGTCTAGACATTCTTGCATAATTCTTTCTGGGTTAGCTTGCTCTTGTAATAGTTCGGGAACAATTTCTCGCATTAAAACTAAATTTACCGGTGAGACAAATGGTACAGAAAACTTCATAATATTGCGGGCAATCCAAGCAGTAACTGCACTTAAACGGTAAACCACCACCTGCGGCACATTTAATAAAGCAATTTCGAGATTAACTGTACCAGACTTAGCCACAGCCAGATCGGCAGCGGCAATCGCTTCTAAAGTCTGATCTCGTTCCATAATCACCGCATTTAATCCATATTCCTCGACTAATTCTCGCATTTTGGGTTCGTATAAAGCTAAGGGAACGGGAATTAAAAACTTAATATCGGGAATTTTTTCCTGTAATTTTTTAGCAGCAGCGCACACCGTCGGCACGAGATATTTAAACTCCTGTTGACGGGAAGCGGGTAACAAAGCGATCACTGTTTCTTCGGTTTTTATTGCCCATTTTTGCCGCATTTCTTGCCGATTGGGAGCATTGGCCATACGATCAACTAAAGGATGTCCCACCCAAGTTACTGGTAAACCTTTTGTTTCAAAAAAACGAGCTTCGGCAGGAAAAATTGCCAATAATTTATCCGTGACGGCGATTAATTTTTCCGTATTAAATAACTTTTCTGCTGTGGCCCTTAGTTTAGCTGAGGGGATATTTTCTTCCGACCAAATCCACACCTGTGGGGCAATATAATAAATAATTGGGACATCGGGAATAATTTTTTTAGCCGACTGACCGATCGCCACATTTGCCCCCACATAATCAATTAAAATAATCAGATCAGGGGGATGATCTCTAAAAAACTCTTTTGCTCGTTTTTGTAGTTGTAAAGTTGGCCAAATAAAGGGGATAGATTCAATTAATCCCATGGCAGCCAGTCGAGTGGTTTTACCCAACATTTTTGCTCCGGCTAACTCCATGCGATCACCACCTAAGGCAAAAATTTCTAACTCAATTTCTTGGGTTTTAGCTAGTTTAAAAAGGGATTCAATCAGCATGGCTGCCTGTAAATCACCCGATACCTCACCCGTGCTAATAAATATACGCATTTGGATAATTATTTGATAATAAAAGAATTCAGGAGTCAGGAGTCGGGAGATAGGAGTCAGGAGTCAGGATTGCTGGAGATAGGAGTCAGGAGACACGAGATTATTTTTATTTATTCTTCCCACTTCCCCACTTCCCCATCACCCCACACCCTACACCCCACAGACTGTTCCTCAATCAATAAATTATTTCCCCGGAATTAAACCGCGGCGTTTTTCTCCCGTGGTAGAGGATTGTAAAAATTGACAGAGATGTTGAACATGGGGGTTATCGGTTAAGAGAGAAACTTGTTCTAAAGCCTCCTGAAGATTTATATTAGAACGATAGATAATCCGAAAAGCTTTTTTCAGTAAAGCTAGATCTTCATCGGTAAAACCTGCTCTTTGTAAACCGACTAAATTAAGAGTTCGCACCCGACAGGGATTGCCTTCCACTAAAGTAAAAGGGGGAACATCGCGATCAATACGACTCATTCCTCCTAACATGGCCATTTTGCCAATATGAACAAATTGATGTACTCCTAAAACCCCCCCGATAACTGCTTTTGATTCGATCTGGACATGACCTGCCAAGGCGACACTATTAGCGATAATAATGTTATCTTGCAAAATACAATTATGGGCAACGTGAACATAGGCCATTAATAAATTATTACTGCCAATTTGGGTAACTTCTCCCGTATCCGTGGCGCGATTAATCGTGACAAACTCGCGAATTTGGTTATGATCACCAATTTCCACGCTACTTTCGCCACCTTTATACTTTAAATCCTGTGGTTCATTACCAATAACAGCCCCGGAAAAAATATGATTACCCTTGCCAATTTTGGTCGGACCCTCAATGACCACATGGGCATCAATAATTGTATCAGCTTCAATTTCCACATTGGCCCCGATCACAGCATAGGGACCAACTTTAACCTTGGGAGCAAGTTTTGCCGACGGATGGATAACCGCAGTGGGGTGGATTAACGTATTCAAAGGGAAGTCTCCCGCGCTCAACTTCGTCACTGTATGAATCATGGTATAGCTTATCCTATATTGGACAGATTGTGATCAAGATTGATAGCGGTTGCTTGCGGAGGGGACGACTTTAATGGGGAACCAGAACCCGATAAACTATTAACCAGATTCTCTTGATTCCCCCGTCCCTCCCATCCTGATAAAAAATATATGAGCAATAATAGACCTAAAATTATAGTCTTAGATGACGACCCGACAGGTTCCCAAACAGTCCATAGTTGTCTGTTATTGATGCGGTGGGATGAAGATACTCTCCGCTTGGGATTGGCAGATAATGCGCCAATTTTCTTTGTTTTGACCAATACTCGCGCTTTAACCCCCGAAAAAGCCGAGTCTGTCACGCGAGAAGTCTGTCATAACCTGAAAACTGCCTTAACTAAAGAGGGAATCGAGGATTTTTTGGTGGTTAGTCGTTCCGATTCTACCCTGCGCGGGCATTATCCGATCGAAACTGATGTTATTGCCGAAGAATTGGGCGGTTTTGATGCACATTTCCTGATTCCAGCCTTTTTTGAGGGGGGGAGAATCACTCGCGATAGTATTCACTATTTAATCATCGATGGCGTTCCCACTCCCGTCCACGAGACGGAATTCGCTCGCGATTCGGTTTTTGCCTACCACTACAGTTATCTGCCGGATTATGTGGAGGAGAAAACGAAAGGTAAAATTAAAGCAGATGATGTGGAAAGATTTTTACTGGCAGATATCCGTCAAGGTAGTTTAGAACGACTGCAAAAGCTCAAAAATAATCAATGTGGGGTGGTAGATGGGGAAACTCAAGCGGATCTCGATCGCTTTGCTGAAGATATTTTAACCGCCGCAGGGGAGGGAAAAAAATTTTTATTCCGTAGTGCCGCCAGTATTTTAACTTCTTTGGCTAATTTAGGAACTCAACCGATCGCACCCGAATCTATGGGTAAGTATAAGCCCACGGGGGAAGCCGGGGCAATTATCGTCGGTTCCCACGTCAAAAAAACTAGCCAACAATTAGATGAACTGCTTCAACAACCCAACACCGTCGGAGTCGAAATCGATGTGACGGCATTGCGCGATCGTCCCGATCAACGAGAGCAACTCCTAGCACAAGCTCTGGAAAAAGTCAAGCTTATTCACAAAAATAAACAAACCCCCGTTATCTATACCAGTCGGCAAGAGTTAACCTTTGCCTCTGTGCAGAAACGCCTTGATTTTGGGGTTGCCGTCTCCACCCTGTTAATGGACATTGTTAAGGGTTTACCCAGTGACATCAGTTTTTTAATCAGTAAAGGCGGAATTACCTCTAATGATGTCTTAAGTACGGGTTTAAGCCTGCGTTCGGCCCGTTTACTCGGTCAGATTCTCCCCGGTGTCTCCATGGTCCGCACAGCAGCCGATCATCCCCTCTTTCCTAATTTACCCGTGGTTCTTTTCCCGGGTAACGTTGGTGATGTCCAAGCTTTAGCCACAGTTTATCAACGTTTGTGTCAATAGGAGGGGATAGGAGACTCCGAGACAGGAGACAGGAGACAGGAGACAAATTCAGCTTTTTCTCCCCAACACTCAACCTCATCTGCTCACTCCTATCTCCTATTCCCTGAGCAAGGTTCATCGAAAATTTTGGGTCTGAAACCCCGTCGTTCTACGACGGCTTTACTGTTAAATATTAGCACATTTACGAAATATATGCTAAAATGTGAGGTATGGAAAAAGCCTATTCGTTTCGATTTTACCCAACACCCGAACAAGAGTCGCTATTGCGGCGCACTTTGGGCTGTGTAAGATTGGTTTACAATAAGGCACTCCATCTCAGAACACAAGCATGGTACGAAAGAC
>NZ_JADBUE010000206.1:0-11043 GCF_020245805.1 Microcystis sp. M179S2
ATAAATCAAATTCTCCTGCTTTAAAACCGTCAGTAAATCTGATTTTACGTCGATCATCAGATAGTTTGTAGCCTGTTAGTTTATACTCAACCGAACGGCTATGCTTTTTGAACCGAGGAAACCCCTTTTTCCCTGGTATCTTAGCATGACAATTCTGGTAAAACTGATTAATTGATTGCCAGGCTCTATCAGCAGCCGATTGACGAGCTTGAGAGTTTAATTTATTAACCCATGGTGTCTCTTTATTGTTAGCTAGTACCGAGCAAAGTTTTTGGAGATCATTGCGGGTTGTCCCCTTATTGTCCATCCAATGACGAACACAAGAGTTACGCACAAACTGAGAAGTTTTGATAGCTTCATCAAGCCGGTGATATTGCTCTGGTGTCCCGTTTTTTAGCTTCGCTTCTACGACTAGCATTGATTAATCTTCGACCCTGAATAAATTAAGTATAACACAGTTTACCTACAAATGGTAGAATTAAAATCGTGCTTCGCAGTCAATATCCTGGTCGGATTTCATCCCCCGCAAAGGTTGATGTCTTGTCGAAAAATTTAGCGGGGGCATTCATCCGACATTTTAGGTAAGAAACTTTGAAAATATAGGATGCGTCTGATGACGCATCCAACCCTAAAAAGTGCTTTCAAAGTTAATCACAAGTTATAGAATCTTTCTGACGGGTAGAAACAAAAACCAAAAAATCAGATAAAGAGATATAGCGTTTCTCATAAAGATGAAGTGTAACCTAATGTAGTCGTGCAGAATAGAATGAGATGACTATTGAGGAGAAGACAGGTCGCGGAAAATCTGGCTGGCAATGGCTGCACTCCGGCGAATTTGTTCAATTTCGGAAAGACTTTGCCAATTTTCGGTTTCTATATTGGTTTCGCTCTGGCCATTACGCATAGTATAGGCGTAGGGACGAGCAAAAACCTGTAAATCTTCTGGAGACCATTGGGGAAAGAGATCGCTAAGACAAACAACAAGGCGATCAAGGTTGTCTAATTGACTATCAACTAGATTTTCAGCGCTTTCTACTAGACGATTTAAATGTTCGGCCGGCAATAAAGAGGCAAATTTATCAAAGATATTAGACCGGGGTGAAACGGAAACTGTCGGGAATTTTTGGTGTAAACTGTTAAAGAATCTATCAGCTTGTGCTTCGATCGCCGTCGCTTCCAGTCCTTCACACAGAGAAAAAGGCGTTTCTGTCAGGTCTAAGGGATCATGACTCTCAACAGCGGTTACATCCCAGGGATAGGTGACTTCTTCTTCGATCAGGATTGCCAGAAGTTCCGCGGTAATCTGTTCGGATAGGGATAAATGGCTCATAAATAACACTCCATATTTTAGCCTTTGTGGTGTTCAATGAGTAACTACATCTCGGTTTTGACAATTTCCGAAGCTATTAACAGACTCCTGGTGCAAGTCAGGCAGGAGGCACTCTTGCCATAGTAGCAATAATTAACCCTTTAAACAGGATTTAGTATTATTAGTGCTTGGTTAGCCAGACAAATGATCTACAGCCAAGAATATGCAGTGCGCTACTATCATGATGGTAAAGGCCTAGTTTTTCCCAATTGCGCTCGACCCAATTGGACGGAATTTCTCTATCAAGGTTTTTGTATGGCGGCTTGTTATCAAACCTCCGATACAAGTATTAATAGTACGGCGATGCGGCGACTGGTAGCAACCCAAGGGATGCTTTCCTATTTTTTATCCGTCTCGATTATTGCTATTATTTTTGGAATGATTGGTAATTGACTCTCAGCAAAAAAGATATTTTATTAAGGAAGTTATGGTTCATCAGAAAATTAATCTCGATCGCCTTAGTCCGGAAGAGGCACTAATTACCCCCACCTATGCTTCCCGCGCCCTGACTTCCGCTGTACCTAAATACGAGATTCCCGAGGGAGAAATGCCGCCGGCGGTGGCCTACAATTTAATCCGCGATGAACTCGCCCTTGATGGTAATTCTCGCCTGAATCTGGCTACTTTTGTCACCACTTGGATGGAACCGGAAGCCAAACAATTAATGGGGGAAACCTTCGATAAAAACATGATCGACAAGGATGAATACCCACAAACTGCCGAAATTGAACTGCGTTGTGTGAATATGATCGCTAGACTCTGGAATGCTCCCGAAAGCGAAGCGGCAACCGGTTGTTCTACCATTGGTTCCAGTGAAGCTGCGATGTTGGAAGGCATGGCTTTAAAATGGCAATGGCGCAAACGCCGACAAAAAGAGGGTAAACCCACCGACAAACCTAATTTAGTCATGGGCATTAATGTGCAGGTTTGTTGGCAAAAATTCTGTCGTTATTGGGAGGTAGAACCGCGTTTTGTGCCGATGGAAGGGAATCGTTTTCATCTCAAGGCGACCGAGGCAATTAAACTAATTAATGAGAATACGATCGGGGTAATTGCAATTATGGGTAGTACCTTTGATGGTAGTTATGAACCCGTCCAAGAAATTAATGAGGTTCTAGAAACATTGAACAGAGAAACCGGCTGGCAAGTTCCCCTGCACGTCGATGGTGCTAGTAGTTGCAAGAATAGCTTTCAGATGTGAAAATTTCCCTCCTGTCTCAACCTAGAAGAGCTGCATCTCATCGAGGACAGTAATGCCTAAATATTACCCGAATACACACAAAAAAATCTGACTTAATCCTATGCAATTTGTACCAGTTGTCGATATTAATCAAAGATATTTAATGCTAACTACACCATCTAAAGCTAGAGGATGGATGAAAAAAATTGGGCATACCTTGGTCATATTTTTTGTAGTTTTACTACTGACTCTAACGTCCCCTCTTTTGGGAATAGCTCAAAATCCGACACAACCGGAAAATAAAATTGACGGCTTTCCAGTTATGTTAGATGGAAAAACTCTCTTTTTTATCCGGCGTGGAGTTTCTTCATTTTCGGCGGAGGAGAGAGCTAACGCTATTACCCGGAGAATTGAAAGAATTGCTCAAAATGATTCTATTCCTGTTGAGAACCTGACAATTAAGCAGATTCCTGATGATAACTCACTTTATTTAAGTGTAGATCAAGAAGTAATTCTAACGGTGACGGAGCGAGATGCAAAAGCCTATCGTTCAACGCCGAAGGTTTTAGCTCAACAAGCTTTACAAAAAATTCAGGTTGCTATCGCTCAATATCGCCAAGATCGAAAACCCGAACAACTACTTAAGAACATCATTTATACGGTTATAGCCAGCTTTGCCTTCCTGATTATTAGCTTTGCAGTTATCAAAACTTCAGGGAAGCTATTTCCCTTTATTAGACGTTTGATTGAATCCTTGACACCGGGCATTCAAATCGGGAATGTTGAGATTGTATCTTCCTCTAATATAAGCTTTTTTTGGCTGCGAGTTCTTCGGATAATTCGCTTACTTGTTCTCTTTTTATTATTATTTAATTATGCAACATTTGTACTTCGTTTATTTCCCTGGACAAGAGTTTTTGGCGAGAGTATTTTAGGTTATTTTTATCAATCATTAGAACTGGTTTTATCGTCCATTGGCCAATATCTTCCCAATGCCTTTATTATTGCCATAATCATTTTTATAACCTACTACTTAATCGGGATAATCAAGCCCTTTTTTACAGCCATAGAAAGAGGAAATCTGGTTATTCCTGGTTTTTATACTGATTGGGCTAAACCTACTTACAATCTCCTATTAGTCATAATTATTGCCTTAGCAGCAATAGTTGCTTTTCCCTATTTGCCCGGTTTTGATTCCCCTGCTTTCCGCGGTGTTTCTGTTTTTCTTGGTCTTCTTTTATCCCTTGGTTCTACTTCGGCGATCGCCAATGTTATTGGGGGAATTATTCTTATCTATACCCGTGCCTTTCGCATCGGAGATCACATTCAAGTGGGAGAGGTAATTGGCGATCTAATTGAAAAAAACTTCCTAGTCATTCGCATTTGCACTCCCACTAATAAAATAATTACTATTCCTAACTCATCTTTATTAAGTAGTAATGTGATTAACTTTAGTATTTCCTCGCGGGAATTAAACAAAAATCTAATTATTCAGACAACGATTACCCTCGGGTACGATCTGCCTTGGCGAAAAGCCCACAAAACCTTAATTGAAGCTGCTCTAGAAACTGTGCATATTCTCAAAGAACCCGCACCTTTTGTCCTGCAAACTAGCCTAGATAATTTTTACATCAGTTATCAATTAAACGCTTACACTAACCAACCCAATTTGATGGTAATAATTTATTCAGAACTCCATCAAAATATTCAAGACAAGTGTAATGAAGCTGGGATTGAGATTCTCTCTCCCAGTTACACCTCCCTACGAGATGGAAATACAACAACCATTCCCGAAAATTATTTACCTTCCGATTATGTTGCGCCTCCCTTTCGTGTTCAATCTTCAGACAATCAAGAAAACAACACATTTTGACACCAAATCCGTTTTTAAGCGCTTACTGCTGGCGGATTATTAATATAATGTTAATTGAGCTTAGAAGGAGATAAATCGATGACGGCATCCTATGAGCAGGACTTTCGACTTTGGGATTTGAGTCTTCACCCCGACATTTGAGATAAAATGCCTCTTAAGCTTAACTACTATAAGAATTCATCTTTCTATCGTATTGAGGACGACAGGGACTGCCCCAAGCGACCTTTTGAGCGGGAATATCAGCAAATACGCTACTTCTTGCCCCAATAACAACATTAGAGCCAATTTTTACCCCCGGAGCCAAAAAACAATCGGCCGCGATCCATGTACCATTACCAATGAGGATGGGAGCGGTTTTTAAGCTGAAAGAGCGATCGCAGGGATCGTGACTGCCAGTGCAAAGATAACATTTTTGAGAAATCACACAATGACTGCCGATGGTAACGTTATCTAAACTATAAATCACCACATCATCGCCGATCCAAGTATAATCGCCGATCGCCACTTTCCAAGGATAAGTAACCCTTGCCGTCGGGCGAATTTTCACCCCAAGGCCGATTTTAGCCCCGAATAGTCGCAAAATAGCGCAGCGAAAGCTGTCCATTTGGTGCAAACTGAGGGGAAAAAGAATTCCCTGTACTAACCACCAAAGTAGGATAATCGGATGAGAACGACCGCGCTCAAACCAAGATTGATCGTAGGTACGCAGATCTAGCCACGCTTCCTCATCGGTGCGGATTTCTGGGGACATAGTACTTATTTAATCATTTCCGCGGGTTGAGGTTCCGAGGGTTTAATCGGGGGATTAGCCTGGGCATTAACGTTTAATTTACCGCCAAATTGCCGTAATTCGTACAATTTAACCCCAATTTGGTATTCGTACTGACTCAAAAGACGACCGTAGATATAACCAGCTTTGCCATCCAAGAAACCGAGACGGATAAAATAAAAGAGAATAAAGCGCAGCAGCGGTTTAAAGGGCAATTTTACCCAAATTTTCTTTAAAAAACGTTTCCTCTGCACCGCATCACCGAACAGGTGCGCTCCGATCGTGCCACTTTCGTCATTACCCGTGAGAATATTGTAATAAACTCGCGCCTCCCAGTTGGAATAACGATTATGTCTTTCTAACCAATGATAGATATCGCGGAAATCGATGTGCAGCATATCATTTTTCAGATA
Organism: Microcystis sp. M179S2; assembly: GCF_020245805.1. Classification (NCBI taxonomy): domain Bacteria; kingdom Bacillati; phylum Cyanobacteriota; class Cyanophyceae; order Chroococcales; family Microcystaceae; genus Microcystis; species Microcystis sp. M179S2. Next base: position 5,605 of record NZ_JADBUE010000206.1, read on the forward strand.
TCCCACCTTGCCATCGAGGATAACGTGTTCGTGAACCTCGTTATCTCCCGTGTTGGGGATATCTTCCGTGTTTAAATTCTCGTATCTGCCCGACTTATGTTTAAATAAGCGCAGATTCCAGTCGGGATACTTGCCACCATAACGAATCCATTGTCCGAGGAAGAAGACGCGACGATTGAGATAATAACCGTTATAGTTGGGATCTTGGATCACGCTGGCAATTTCGTCCCATAGTTCGGGGGTGATTCTCTCATCACAATCGACGATTAATACCCATTCATTGCGAAAAGGCAGATTATCGAGGGACCAGTTTTTCTTTTTCGGCCAACGACCATTAAAATAAAATTGGACTACATTAGCCCCATAGTTTGTAGATATTTCGATCGAGCGATCGCTACTTTGGGAATCGACGACAAACACTTCATCAGCCCTAGCAACACTCTCTAAACAGGCGGGAAGGTTAGATTCCTCGTTTTTGGCGGGAATTAACACCGAAACGGGAATTTTTTCTGATTGACTAAACATTGGTACACTGTGGCTAGGTAGAGTGTTCGCATCTTTCCTTAAAACCCTTAGTTACTCAGAAAGCGAGAACTAGGACTTAAGATTTTTTTCAATCATACTATACCTTATTCGGTTTTTTACCTTATCCCTAGGCTTGAACCTAAGAGAGAGACTCCTAGAGACTTGGATATTCTCCCAGAAAATAGCGAAAAATTTGATCGCTAATTTCTAACTGCGAAATAGACGACTATACTGGGTTTCGTGGTTCATACTGGCAAAACTTAGCCCCCAACTCCAACTGCTCAGGTTTTCATCGGCTAAACTGATAATATCTGCTGTTGCTGTTAATAAACTGGGCTGTAAACCGATCAGAAGGGATTGTCCTAGGGTTTGTCCAAGGGGAATTAAACGCAATCCTGCATTGATTAAATTACTTGCCCAACTGTGTAAATAGCCTAAAACCGCTAATTCTTCGCCAATTTGCCAATGACTTGCCCCGATCGCAAAAGCGGTGGCATAATTAGCCTGTTCTGGTAGATTATCTCTGGCCGGTGCTAACTCCCGCAATAAGTTTAACAGCGATCGCCCCATTTGCCAGCTTTGCTGTCTTAATTCGGCCGTTTCCCGCGTTGCCGATAACCAATTATCCCAATAATTAAGTTTTGTAAAATCCTCTTGACAAAAACAACGATATACCCTTACCAAAACAGCCGTTTCTAAGCGAATCGAGCCTTGACAAAGCGATCGCTCTAACCAATCATTTAAGCTGGCACTATTGGAGATAATCCCCTTTTCGACGAGGGTTTCTAGCCCTTCGGAATAACTATAGGCCCCGACGGGTAAAATGGGACTAGCCAATTGTAATAAACACAAAAGTTCTTTTTGAGCGAGCATAGAAAACCGAGAAAATTGTCCTTAACACAATTAGGGAAATGCTTGGCGCTTCCGTATGTAGATCGAGCCTGTAGAAAGCGGCACTCTGTGAATTATACCGTGGTTAATAGCCACAATTATAAACTACTATACTTATGTCCTCACGAGAACAGCATTTTCTGAAAATAAATCTTGTCGTTCTCCTCTTGATTTTAGCTTTGATTGCTGGGTTTGATCGGGAAAAATTCCCCTCTAGTCTTTTATTTTATCCTCCCGCTACTCCCCCAACTCCGCTCGCTGGTTTATTAACCCATGCTTTTCAGTTTCTTTGTTGTTTACCCCCGATTGTTTGCCTTTTTAGTTATGCTTTATTGTCCCGCAAGACAAGTTTCAATAATTCTGACAATTTTTTACTTGTTTCCGGCATAATAACGGGACTTTTTGCCATCAATGAAATCTTCAGAATTCATATCATTCTCCTCTATTTTAATATTCCCAAATTCTTGACTATCTCCGTTTATGCCCTCGCAATTCTGATTTATGGTTTAGCATTTTGGCGGCGAATAATAAAAACTTATTACCAAATTTTAATCATCGCTTTAGCACTTTTAACTTTGGCAATCGCTATCGATTTTCTCCAGATTAAAAATCAAGGTTTTGCTAGTCTAAGTGAAGGAATTCCTAAACTGTTAAGTGCTGTGAATCTAGCTGGCTATTTTTGGGATGTATGTTTTCAAGAAATTTCCGCCCAGATCAAATCCCAATAAATTATCCATTCATCTGTTTAACCAGATGTAAGATTTCGGGAAGAATCAGTTTTTCTAGGGCTAATTTAACGGCATTAGTGGAACCGGGGAGAGAAAAGACTAATAAGTTTTGATAAACCCCAGCTATTGCCCTTGATGCCATGGCACGGGAGCCAATTTCCTGATAGCTGAGATAACGAAATAATTCGCCAAAACCGGGCAAAGTAATCCTTAATAAAGGTACTAAAGCATCATAGGTATTGTCTCTGGGAGCAATACCCGTACCCCCATTGAGAATTAAGACTTTTATCTGATTTTGATTACTAATCTCTGGTAAGATTGCTTGAATTTGTAAGGGTTGATCGGGGATAATTAAGTATAGGCCGATATCATGACCCGATCGAGTTAGTAACTCTTGAATTATTTGGCCACTCCTATCCGTCTCTTGGGTACGAGTATCGCTCACCGTGACTACGGCACAGGTAAGGTTAAGGGGGGCGGTGTCGGGATGGGGAATAAAGGTCATAATTAGCGATCAGCTGAGAGTTGGAGAAAAACCAGTATTGAGAACAAATGTATGCACTAAGTAGCCAGTGCAGTCAACCGAGAATAAAAAACTTAACTTTGGCAAGTATTGCCGATTTTTGCCAGTTTTTGGAACCTTTTCGCCGGTAATGATGACAAGGTGAAAGGAGCTTCTAGAGAACAGATTATCCCAAAATAACAAAATCGAGATTATCATCTAATTGGTATAGATTATGACTGGAATTATGAGTCAACTCAGTCCCCTACAAGCCGAACAAATCAAGGAAATCGGGACTTATTTACGTCAAAAACGGGAAGAAAGCGGCCTGAGCATAGACGATATCGCCGCCCTGACGATGATTAGATTACCAATGCTAGAAGCGTTGGAAACGGGGAATTGGCAGAAATTACCAGAATTAATTTATGTCAAGGGATTTATCAAACGCTACGGTGATGCTCTAAAAATTGATGGTAAAGCTTTAGCCGATCGCTTGTCTCCTAGTGCGGAACAATTAGCTCAAGAGGTAACTATCCCGAAAACACTGCCCACAAAAGTTACCCCTCTCCCCAAGGCTGAACCCGCTGCCCCAAAAGTGGAACCGGTGAAACCAGAAAAACCAGCCCCGGAAACTGGCTCCCAACCGGCTAAATCAACCTTTTTCGGGATGTATCTCTGGCTAGGCTTGCTGGCGGGCATATTTTGTGGTATTGGCTATCTTTTCCTCCGTCCCCCTCTCTCTAACCCCCCTGCCCTTACTCCCTCTCCTTCCCCCGTGGTTTCCCCCGCGCCGGTAGTCCCTCCCGCACCGGTAGCCTCTCCTTCCCCTTCTCCTCAGTCAAAAGTTCCCCTCTCAGCCGAAGTAACTATTGAACAGGCCGCTTGGGTAAGGGTAATTGCCGATGGCCAAAAAGTCCATGAAGGCAATCTCCAACCGGGTACTAAACAAACTTGGACAGCCCAAAAGAGTTTAAATATTCGATCGGGCAATGCTGGCGGTGTTAAAATCTCTCTTAACCAAAAACCTGCCCAATTAATGGGTAAAGCTGGCCAAATTGGCGAAATCACCTTAACTGCACCCCCTCTCAGTGATCAGTAAACAGTAATCAGTAATCAGTGAACTAAAAACTCACATCTGAAAACAAGGGCCGAATCTAAGACCTAATTGGTTAAGCTAAAAGCTTTGATGTGCTTAGTTTCTAACCTTCTTTTTAGGTAGGAGAATTGTCAGATTCTGTCTTTTGCCCCTTGCCTTCAGAAGCTGAAAACTGATAACTGATCACTGATAACTGATAACTGATTAGGCTGCATCATCCCAGATGGGGGTAAGGGTTTTATAATCGTAGCGGGAAGCGTTGGGATGACAGGTGACACAGGTGGTGTGACCGAGGGCAGTGGGTAAATTGACCCTAGGGTGCAAAACCTTTACATAGGTGGACTGTTCAATTAGGAGGGGAACAAAAGTAGTCTGGGTAAGAGGGCGGGAAGAATAACTGAGATAATCCCAGATAAGACGCTGAGTAATGCCAACAATTGGTTTTAAACGGATACCATAGTGAGAATTAGGATTTTCTAGGATTTTTTTCCAAGTTTGACTGGGTAGGATGCTGGGAGGAATGGCAATATGGCAAGTGGCACAATTTTCTAGATAGGTTTGCTGTCCAATTTGATAACGATTCAGCACTGTATCCGAGGAGGGAGATTGCGCGATCGCTGGTTGTTGAAGTAGCGAAGCCAGTAGAATACCCCCTAGAATACTGAGGAGAAAGAGGATCAGAAAAAAAATCGATTTCACTTGACCGCTGGAAGGCATGACTGGGATGACGAGTAATTGAACACAATTGTGACACTCTCGCCATCACAATGCCAAGCTGTGTGATGGGAGATTCTTGCTTCACAGAAACCTGCTTTTTGAGACGAATCTCAAGGAGTCTTACAGTCTCTCCACAAGCTTAAACTCCTGACTGCCCATCAGTATTTGGGTTCTTCTGGTTTATGTGTGGAAACGAGGTCTATACTGATATTTTCTAGTTTCTTCCGCCGCTCGACTGAGCGTCGCCGAACGTCAAAATAGCCCTAAAAGTCTTGCTTGATAGGTATTTCACGGTTTCATAAGCAAAAATTATAACACAAAGTCGAGAAGAGCCTCTTAACTTTTTTTGTATCAAAATTACTTGAACGGGAGCATTAAAAGGGGAGAATTAATCCCCCCATCAATTTAGACAAAGAAACTATTGACTGCAATAGTGCCGAGCGCTGGTAAAGTACCCGTTAACCCAGTGAGATTAATCACCAAATCATTAGCACCTTGGAAGCCTGCTGTACCGTCGTTGATAATTAGGTAAGTGGTAGTAGTATTAGCAACCCGCACTAAAGCAGCACTGTTCATCCCGAGAGCTTGATTTCCGGCTGTTGCGCCATTAGCATCGGTAAAGACGTTAGTAACAATGGTGTTAATATTGGTCGTGGTGCTATCTGTTGCCCGGGTAAAAGCGACCGGGGCATTAATGGCCCCACCAAATTGACAAGGCATTACCCGTGCCATTAAGATTACCAGTACCAGTGAGGACGAGATTTTCCACGTTGTCAGGAAGGGTATAGGAAATGGAAACTCGCAGTGAAACACCTCGTGAAACTTGGCTGCAACCGATTGTCGCTCTTCTGGGAGAAGGGGAATTCGCCGAGGCTTATGCTTTGGCTGCATACTTTCCTAATGGGACTTAGGCATTTTCGGGCAGCAAAAAAGGCTCAAACCATTACGGGACAAAGGGTTAACCTCGATTTATGATTTTC
>NZ_JADBUE010000207.1:0-11516 GCF_020245805.1 Microcystis sp. M179S2
CGTTCGTGGAGAGCTTTGTTGTAAACTAATCTTACACAGCCCAATGTGCGCCGCAATAGCGACTCTTGTGTTGGTGTGGGGTAAAATCGAAACGAATAGGCTTTTTCCATGTCTCACATTTTAGCATATATTTCGTAAACGCTGCTCATATTTAACAGTAAAGCCGTCGTAGAACGACGGGGTTTCAGACCCAAATTTTCGATGAGGGGAACCCCTGGGGCGAATTACTTGGGCCCTTTAAAAGCCCCGTCCCATCGCGCTAAGCGCGAGGGATGAATGCTGACACTAAGTTAAAAGTGAAAAGTGGCGGCGAGAAAGGGTCCGTTAAAGTTTTGCGTAAAACCGAACGCGTTATCGCCACTACCGTTTTTATACTCGATCCCGTAGAAACGATAGGCGAATTGCAGGGAAATTTGGCGATTCACCCAGCAATCGACTCCAAACAGGAGGTTCCAGCTTAGATCTGTATCGCCGGCCAGCCCGAAACCGGAAGCGTCTCCCCGAATCCAGAAAGTGATCGGATCGGACACCTGTACCCCAAATTTACCGCCGAGGAGCGGTTCAAACCAAGTTCTCCCCTGACTGAAGGTTTGTTGGAAAGTTTGGCTGAAGTTGACGAGGGGACTGGATAGTTGTACGGTAAGCGTTTGCTCGATATCGATACTAATACTATTGAGACGAAGGCCCGCATAGGGCTGGAACCAAATTAAGGGAAAAGAGCGATTAGAGGGTTTTTCGGGCAGTTCGTGGCTGATCGGAGCGCCGATATGGTAACTGACGGCGAAATCGTAGATGCCCTGATCGAATTGTAGGTTTGTTTCCGAATCCGCTTCGAGTTGCTGTAATTGGCGATTGTCGGCGAATTCTTGTACCTGTTGCATTGTTTGTTCTAGTTGTTCGAGCGATTCTCGGGCGTTCTGAATTTCTTGTTCGAGTCGTTGCAGGGGTTCGCTATCTTTTAACCCCCGTAACTCTTGGAGTTTCGCTTGCAGTTGTTGCAGGGGTTCGCTATCTTTTAACTGCTGTAGCTCCTGAACTTTTGCTTGCAATTGTTGGAGGATTTCGCTATCTTTAGTCTGCCGCAACTCCTCAATCTTCCCTTGTAGTTGTTGTAGGGGTTCCCTATCTTTTAGCTCCCGTAACTCTTGAATCTTCGCTTGCAGTTGTTGCAGGGGTTCGCTATCTTTTAACCCCCGCAATTCTTGAATTTTTTCCTGCCCTCTAGCCAGTGCTTCCTGTATTTGCGAGAGCTTTTCTTGAAAATCCTTTAAATTTCCTAGCCGATCGCTAAAGGCAGGATCGCGGGGTAATTCTGCTATTTTCTGCTCTAAATCCCGGAGATCTCGAATATCGATATTATCCCGAATCTCACCTATATCCACGTCGGGGAGAGTCTGAATTTTTACGACCATTTCTTGTAAAGTATTCTGGCGTTCGGCCAATTGTCCTTGAAGGCTGTCAAGAGCCTGTTTAAATTCGTTTAAGCGCTCGGCTTTTCGCTCGACCTCTTGCTGCACCTCCTGTCGAATTTCTGCGAGGGTCGTCTTCAGTTCCTGCGCCTGCTCGATTTTCGGAACGATCTCTTGCTGAAAACGTTGCCGAGCGTTATTGATCGCCGTTTCCAGTTCCTGTAACTGTTCCTCCCGAAGGGCGACTTCCTGCCGTATCTGATCGCGCACTTCTTCGGCCGCCGCTGGTAATTGGCTTAATTGTTCGGTTTTTAGGGCGATATCCTGTCGTAACGCTCGAATTTTGTCTCCTGCCTCTTGAAAGCTCCCCTCTTCTTTTAATCCTTGTATCCGATCGACCGACTGGGAGATGCCTTCGAGTCCATTGATCGCTTTTTGAATTCTCTGGCTGGCATCCCGACTCAGCAACCAATTCAAGGAGTCGATAAAATTCGGCTGTCGAACCCTTGTCTTCTGCCGGTCGATCACGTTTCTCAAGCTGGCGTAATAACCGTCGAAAATCAAACCGAAACGACCGTTCCAGGCTTCCACGCGCGCGCTACCGGTCACCCGGAGCGATTGTAACACTTCCCCGAGATCGAGATGATAGCTGACGGTACGTCCCCGGGCCGTTGCGGTTCCGTAGGTACTGATCGGAATGGTCGCGTAGGGCTGAAATTTAATCTGCCAACCTCGATCCTCTTGGCCCTGGGGAGCGGGATTTTCCGGTGCGATCGGGGTCGCAGCCGGGGTGGGTTCTGTGAGGGGAGAGGCTGGCAAAACGGGCGCTCCTACTCCCGCCAGCTCCTTGGCACAGGCACTGTCGGGTAATTCCTCGGTTCGGGTTTCCCCCTCGAATAGCAAGGGGGCGACCCTATTGGTCAAGGGGGTAAAACCCTCGCAGAAGGAAGGGGCAACGGTCACGGGAGCGATCGCTTTCCCGTCATCTATCGCTTCGGCAAGAACACTGGGGACGGGAAACGATAAACCGAACAAAGTCCAGATCAGCAGGCGGCATGGCGAGAATCCCATAATTTTTCACTCCTCACTATTAAAAAAACGATCTAGCGGTAGCAGCCGACAACGGTTACCGTGTAGGTCTTGCCGAAATGGTTGACACCACCGATAAAAAGATTGACTTGATAGGGTTCATCGTTGGGTTCCGGTGTGGCGGTAATAGTCAGGGGTTTACCCGGGTCGATCCGTACATCTTGTTGGTTAAAAAACTGTCCCGTGGTTTGATCGCTGTACTTGAGGTACATCTGGATATCGAAGGAACCACCCTCATCCGAGGATATAGTGGCCACGAATTTTTGCCAGCTGCGATCGCTCGGAACCGCCCAATCGGTATTCCAGTTATTGCGAGTGATATCGACACCGAACACACTGGGAACGGTCGGTTGAGAAACGGTCTTGGTTACTTGGTTTCCTTGACCACCGATCAAAGGTATCGGGACGCAGGTTTCTGAGGCACTAAGGGGCCAATTTAAGGCAAGGGCAAGCGATAAAGTGCCGAGCCAAGTAGGACGAAAAATCATGAGCAAAACCTCGATATTTTCCTGTTAAAATCGATAGATTAATCTGGGAGATTTTGATTCTAGATTATTGAGGATTTCTGAATATACTATCTCTACCATGATAGTATATTAAAATTGTTTTTATGTCAAGATATAAGCCATTAATAAAAAAAAACAATATAGCGTTTTTCAGTCTGCTGAGGTACAAAAGTTATGGGTTTTAGGCACTCATGCAAGAGGCAGAAGGCAAAAGGGAAGAAAAATAGGTGTACCTCACTAGCTTAGGAAACGCTATAAATACATACATTTAATAAGTGAAAGTGATATATTTTCAGATGAAAATAATCCGATAATATTTTTGACTGGGATAAATTGCTAATTATTGCGAATGTGAATATCTTGCTGCGGGAAGGGAATCTCGATACCCTGTTGAGTAAACCTATCAAGAATAACACAATTAATATCACTAATTACTCGCTTTTTCCTGTTGACATCATCCAACCAGAACTTTAATTCAAAGTTTAAACTAGAATGATCAAAATTCAGAAAAAAGGCTACTGGTTCGGGGTTTTTAAGTATGTGAAGATGTTGAGCGGCAATGTCTAGCAATAAATTCATCACCTGTTGGGCGTTAGAATTATAACCAACTCCGATAACAACTGAACAATAAATCAAGTTATCACTACCCGTGTAGGTGGTGACATCCTCAGTAAAAAACTTTTGATTGGGAATAATTTTTTCGGAATTGTCTGTAAGAATTTGCACTGTTGTCGCTCGAATACCTAGCTTTTTTACCTGAGAAGTCTGTCCTTCAATATTAATGATATCACCGGGTTTGAGAACTTTTTCAAATAATAGTAAAATACCGCTAATGAAATTACTTACCACTTGCTGCATACCGAAACCAATACCCACCGATAAACCGCCAGTAATTGCCGCTATTGCCGTTGCATTAACTCCCACATAACCCAAGATGATAATAAAACCTAAGACAATGAAAAAATAACGTCCTAACAGTAAAGTTGCTTCAATTTCACCGCGACTCGCTTGCTGATTTAAATTAGTAATGCTCAGAATTATACTCTCTATAAGAACAACAATAATTACCAGAAAATAGGGAGCTATTATCAAAATAAATATGCTTCTCAATGTGATCGGACTATTGAATAAATTGAAGGGAGATACTTGGGCAATTTCTTGAATATTATTGTAAACACCAATAATATTTCTCAGGAGGAATAATACCAATAAAGGTGCTAAAAGCCGACCATGATAATATTTAATTGTATTGACGGAAAACCTAGCGTATAATCCAGCTAATAAACAACGATAAATCAAATAAAAAAATATTAATTGTATGGATAAATTAATCATTCCTCTTGTCCAGTTTTGACTGAAAAAAATTAGATACTTTAAGTCAAGTAAAATTAGACTAATAACTGGAAAATTAAGAAAATGTATCAGGATAGCAAAATATTGACGGACGGTTAATTTTTGATCACTATGGATCAAACTGGTGACGGGAGTAAATCTTTTTTCTAAGTAAGACCATAACCATTTTGATAATAACCAAGCAAGAATTAAAGACAGAAAAATGATCGCTAATTGACTTTGAACATTCCTGCGTCCTAAAAATAATAATTGGTTAGCAATTATTTCCGAAAGAGAGGGGATATTGTTGTTCATAATTAATTTATTTTCCTGACTTCCTGATCGAGACCTGATTGAATATAAAGTGTCAGTTTTTGGGCTGCTGCTGAGGAAGATATTTCACCAGCGATCGCTCTTTCATACCAAAATTCTCCTTCTTCTAAAATTTTATTCAACTTTTCCCAATCATCCAGAGGTACTGCCACGGCATTTTGAGATTGTTGTAATAATACCGATTCGAGCGGTAGTAAATTTCCTTCGATCTGCACCCGTCGATTAGTGGGAATAAAACTTTCTGTTTGGATGATTGCTTGTAATTGTTGTTCGGGATTAGAGAGAAATTTTCCTAAAGCTAACCCCAAACTATTTTCATTATCACTATTATTGCGATTAAATACCATCACCCGTGTATAGAGAATTGGTGCTGCTTTACCCTGAGTTTCTTGGGGAAGTAAAGCGACTCTGAGATCATCTTGTAGGCTGTTTTTTAAATCGGCAATTTCCACAGAATTACACACATAATAGGTTAAGCGGCCTCTAGCAAAGGCATCATGAAGTAATTCCCGTTGACGATTGAGGATAAAATTAGGCTGTGACGAGGCAAATTTTAGCCATTCTAGCCATTTTGCCCAACCATCTAAGCGAGGTTGCAGCCGACCCTGATCATCCCACAAATAGCCGCCAAAAATTGCCATTCCCCAAAAAGTATCTTCAAAAGAGGACACCATCCCCACAGAATAGCCTTTGCGCGCACGTTCCACTAATCCCCCTAAACTGGTGGGAGGTTGCTTCAGCGCTGGATCGGGACTAACTTGTAATTTTTTTTGATTATAACACAGTACATTTGTACGGGAACCTAAGGGAATGCCATAGATTTTTCCTTGATAGCTAACTTGTTTCAGCGTCGGGGGATAATAAATAGATAAATCTAGATTGTTCTGGTCAATTTCCCCCAGTACTCCTTGGGATACTAATCTGGGTATATTTCTCGAAAAAATTAGAATAACACTCGCACCCAATCCGCTTTGAGATTGTTTAAAAAAACGTTCGGGTATCTCATCAACAGGAATAGCTTGTTCAAGAATTGTCACTTGCGGATTTAATTTTTCAAACTCTTGCAAACCGAGACCTACTACTTCAGTTAAATTGCCCTCTTCTGGATACCAAACCAAAAGGGTTCCTGGCCGTTGCTCCGATGATTGGTTAGGAAGATCACTAAAACAAGCATAAAGAAAAATTGGCATCAAGATAAAAAGCAATAGGAGCGATATAATTACCCTTATTTTTTTACTTCTCCAAGCAGTTTTAACTCTGAGCATTAGGGATTGCATCACTCGTGATCCTTCAAAAATATTGCCATAGATCCATAGTACATGAAAAGGTGACTAATAATCTTCATCAGAAAAATAACTAACATGATCTTTTGTCAAGAGCCACCAGTCTAGCAACAACCCCAGTTACTATCGGCTGCCATAATAGAATTAGTCCAAAACGCCCTGCAAGAACTACAAAATCTAGAGGAGGAAAACACCCTTGAAGTTCTAGATCTCCTTATCGAAGACTACACTGCACGAGGCAAATCTCTCCCACCTCTCCGGGCTATTTCCGCATAGCCCAAATATTCTCAGTTCAGTAATATCTCCTAGTATTTAACCGTTCATAGAACATTTTACACCATGATCTCGGAAAAGCCAAAATAAACTTCAAAAGAACCCAATGGAGTGGCAATAATTTGGGAAAATCACAGTTATATTCTCATCACTTAAGAAGAATGGGAATCCTTAGATGAAACTGCCGAACTCATGCAGCAATAAAGGAGATTGAACTTTACGTTATCCTGATATCGGGGGTTTCTTGGTTTAGACCTAGAAGCTATATTAGAGACAGTAGGCGATAGTCACTGATAACTGTTAACTGTTAACTGAAATAACAGCAGTACCTTCTAGTTTCAATCAATAAAAATTTAGGGTAATAAAAATGAGTAAGTTTAAATTATTTGATGATATTCAACTAACGGAAGATATTCCCTTAACCGATGGTGGAATTGCGCCTATCGGTACAGTTGGAGCAATTGTAGAAGTTCTGAAAAATGGGGAGGCTTACCTAGTAGAATTATTTGGGAATTGGGTTAAATATGATGAACAAGGAAATTTTGTCTCAACCACTCAAGCAGAAAAAGAAGCATTTATGGAGACAATTGGCGTAGAAATTGTTTATCCTAATCAATTAGTGTTAGCTGTTCCCGCTAAAGAGATTATGCAAGTTACGGCTTAGATCATTACTAAAGTTGTCATATCGCCTTCTTCTCGATCAGAACTGAAAAGCCCAAAATAAATAATGAAAACGTCAGCCAACAAGTAATTTTTGCTTTATTATGAGAGTAATTCCCAAAAACCTTAAGCGATTTATGTATCAAGTTACCGTTGATTACGCCAAAGCCAACCTAGAAGAACTCTGCGATCGCACTGAAAAAGAACCCGATGGAGTAGTGATCGTTCGTGAAAATCGCAGTTATATTCTCATCACTAAAGAAGAATGGGAATCCTTAGCTGAAACCAGCGAACTCATGCAAGATCCCAAACTATTACAACACATTGCATCAGCACGACGAGAATATGCCGCAGGAGAAACCCTCACAATGGAACAAGTATTTGGATGACAACCTACACAATTGTCTTTTCTAAACAAGCGCGAAAAGATACCGACGAACTCACCCAAAAACAAAAAGTCAAACTTCAAGAAATTTTAACTAACATAATTGCAATTAATCCCTATATTGGCAAATCCTTAAAAGGCGATTTAGAAGGCTTGTATTCCTATCGCCTAAATCGAAAAGATCGTCTGCTTTATGAAATTTATGAAGACGATAAAACTATTCTGATTATTCGTACAAAAACACACTATGGAGATTAGGTAATAGCGGTCATAACCACTGAATTCATCCCCGTTTATAATATAGCTTGATCCTGTTAGGCAAAAATAGTAGTGATGCCGATCACTACCAGGAAAAAGACGGAAGAAATGCACTTCAGGAACTAGCCAAATTAAATCAAGGAGACAACCCATGAATTATCACTATAGTATTTATATTCAATGGTCACAAGAAGACAACAAATTTATCGCCCATCTCCCTGAATTTGTCTCCTATGCTCATACTCACGGCGAAACCTACAATGAAGCGCTACAAAATGCCCTTGAAGTTCTAGATTTCCTTATCGAAGACTACACTGCACGAGACAAATCTCTCCCAATTTTTCAGGTTATTTCCCCATAGCTAAAATATACTCTATTACAATCAAAACGTATTTTATCTGAGCAATTATGGCTGAATTAAGTTCAAAAATTACCGCAATTATTTATTCTGGTGAACAACAAGGATATGTGGCCGAATGCGCGGAAATTTCGGTTGTTACCCAAGGAAATACCTTGGATGAGGTGGTTAATAATCTCAAAGAAGCTGTCTTATTACATTTAGAAGGAGAAGAGCCTAGTGAGTTTGGTCTAGTTGCCAAACCTTCTCTACAGATTACGGTTGAGTTACAGCCTGAATATGCCTAAACTGAAACAACTATCAGGCAAAGACGTGATCAAGATTCTCGCTCGATTTGGCTTTACTATTCACAGTCAACGAGGAAGTCACATTAAATTGCGTCGTGTTATCTCCCAGAGAAGAGAGACTTTAACTATTGCCAATCATCGAAAACTTGATCCTGGAACCTGTTAGGCAATTTTCAAATAAGCAAGTCAATATATTCTAGAATCAGAGCTTTATCCTTATTTCTATGATTTATAGAAAAAGTTAAGTGAAGCGGGGTTAAAATGATCGACAAATATCTAATTGTTCTCGAAAAAAGTGAAACGGGATTTTCCGCTTATTCACCCGATGTAGTAGGGTGTGTACCAACAGGGGCGACTTTAGAAGAAACAACGGAGCAAATGCGATCGGCTTTGGCTTTGCATTTGGCAGATGTTGAAAATTGGCCTCAACCGCGAGGAATTGATGCCTATCTAGAAGCTTTGCGAGATTCGGAAGGAGAAACATTTTTTCTGACTCATATTCCACTGGATCAAGTCTTAATTAGGGTCTGCTGAAAAAGTTTGTTGGTGGGGTTAGGAGCCGGTAGTCAGGAGTCGGTCGTCAGTACTATATGCTTGAGAAAATACAGCAAAAAATCGCCATCATTAAGGAGATTGAATTTGTTGATTGAGACTTGCTTTGAGAGAAATCGACATAAAGATAATATAGTAATCTCAAAAGCTCCTTTTTTAGAAGTTTTTCAAGAAATTAAGCAAATTATCTGTATATTTAATCACTTAATCAGAAGCATTTACCTTTGAAATAGCAGTTTTTAAATAGGAAACCACCTCATTAATTGCTACTTCTGACGCTTTTTTACTGGCTCTTTCGACTAATTCCACCTTACCCGATTTGAGAGATTTACCCGTGACAATGCGATAGGGAATCCCAATTAAATCCGCATCTTTGAACTTAACTCCCGCACGTTCATTCCGGTCATCTAAAAGGGTTTCAATGCCGGCTTGATTTAACTCATTGTATAAACTTTCGGCGGTTTTTACCTGCTCGGCATCAGCTAAATTAGGAATAACTACAATCCCTTGATAGGGGGCAATAGCTACTGGCCAAATAATGCCATCTTTATCGTAGGATTGTTCTACGGCTGCCTGGGCTAAACGCGATACTCCTATGCCATAACAACCCATACAAATGGGGGTAGATTCTCCCGCTTCATTAGTATAAAAAGCATTCATGGCTTGAGAATATTTATAGCCCAATTGGAAGATATGACCGACTTCAATTCCTCTAGCACTTTGCAAGGTTTGATCAGGATCGTGAATAGCTCGATCGCCTACCTGGGCTTTGCGTAGATCGACGATTAATTCTGGTAAGATAAAATCTTTACCCCAATTGGCCCCCACTACATGAAACCCGGTTTCATTTGCACCGGTGATCAAGTTTTCTAAGTCTGTCACCGTGTTGTCTGCTATGCGTAAAAACTTAGGAGCTATATCGCTGGCTTTTTTGAGCAAATTATCTTCTAAGTCGGGAGCAATATAACCCAAAGGTAAAGGTTTAGTTGCCCATTTCTGTTGCGCGGCAGCATCGGGTATTTTTAAAGCCAAAATTGTTTTAGCATTGTAACGGCTCGCCTGTCTAACTAATTCATTTTGTAGTTTAACTTCGTTAACCTCTTGATCTCCCCGAATGCTCACCAAAACTAAAACAGTTATGCCGCTATCATAAACCACTTCGTAGAGAACATTTTTGACGATAGCGGTGGCAGAACAATCGAGAAATTTAGCTAAACTTTCGATAGTGTTGGTGTTAGGAGTCTCTTTTTTAGCAAACTTTTTAAAGGGAGAAGCCACTTTATCTGCCGGCAAAGAAACGGCTTTTTCCACATTAGCCGCATACTTTTCATCGGCGGTAAATAAAACCTCATCTTCTCCGGCATCAGCTAAGACCATAAATTCTTGGGATGCGGAACCGCCAATCGCTCCAGAATCGGCTTCTACTGCCCGAAAAGCTAACCCACAACGGCGGAAAATATTGCGGTAAGCTATATCCATCGCTTGATAGGTTTTCTTTAAACATTCCTCGTCGAGATTGAAAGAATAGGCATCTTTCATAATAAATTCTCGTCCCCGCATTAAACCAAAACGAGGGCGAATTTCATCGCGAAATTTAGTTTGAATCTGATATAAATTAACCGGTAATTGTCGATAGGAACGAATTAAATCACGAGCGACGGCAGTAATTACTTCTTCGTGAGTCGGTCCTAATCCTAACTCCCGGTTTTGCCGGTCCGTCAGGGCAAACATAATCCCTTCTGCTTTTGTGTAGGTGTCCCAACGGCCTGATTCTTGCCAGAGTTCCGCCGGTTGCAGTTGGGGAAGTAAACATTCTTGGGCGCCGGCTTTATTCATTTCTTCCCGGACTATCTGGGAGACTTTCTGCAAAACCCGCCACATCAGGGGTAAATAGGCGTAAATACCGCTGCCAATGCGACGAATGTAACCGGCACGCACCAAGCATTTATGACTGGGGATTTCCGCCTCGGCCGGATCTTCCCGGAGAGTGACAAAAAGCTGTTGAGAGAGTCGCATCCTATCGATATCCTTTTGAACAGAAGACTTTCTATTATCTCATCAAAGGAGAGCGACTGCAATGATCAATTACTTGTGTTGACAAACAATAACAGCGATCAGTTTACCGATTCTCAGGTATTTCCCCTCACAACTTGAGACTGGTTGGAGACGCATTGGACTCTAGTTCCAATTGCCTAACTCCCTTGTTCTCTACTCTAGGAAATATGAGCGTTCAGGTTGATCGCTGTTATCGTCGTTATCGAGACAGAATGTAACTTTAACAGGGTTTACTCCTTTGTGAACTTGACCTTTATAACCTTGCCAGTCGATCTGTCAGGGAAGCTTTTTTCTTTAGCTTCAATTATTAATATAACATCGGATCGGAGCTAGAAGTCTTTCTCTTAATCAAAGTTTACATTGCCAGCATCAAGGAAAAGCCTCGATGTTTTGACGCTTAACCGACCATAACTCCCTTCTGTCAAAGTGGGTGAGGTAATAGTTAGTAAAAGTATAGTCAAATATAGACAGACTGAATTCCATTTCAGAAATTCCTTTCACTTTTACTTCGAGAGATTGATTCTCCTTGGGTGAACTACGCACCTCTCTATCCCATAGCGGTTAAACGCATTTGGGAATGCTTTTCGTAAAATATTGTAGGAACCTATGACATCAGATTGAACCAGAATCCCCTTATTGGGACTTAAACAAATTTCAAGCCCAAATAAAGCCTAAACTGGCTTTGTAAGCGGCAAACACATCCCGATTCTCGGTCAGCCACTCAAAGAAACGGAAA
>NZ_JADBUE010000208.1:0-6779 GCF_020245805.1 Microcystis sp. M179S2
GAAATGGGGCGAAAGTCTGTGGACTCTGTGTAAGACAGTACATGGTTTTTTAACTGTGGTATGCGACGGTGGTGGAAGCAGAAACTTAAATCGTGAGGTTTAGGAATCGCCGCACTTTTAGGGCGGCGAGGATGTCAAAATCGCTAAACTCTCCCTTTGAGGATTGTCGTTGCTAAGGTAGATACCCCCGCCTATCGGCACCCCCCTTATCAAGGGGGGCAGGGGGGATCGAACCCAAAATCTATCTTCAATTTAATTATAACCAGCTACTTAGCAAAATCTCCTGGCTTTTTCCGGTTATTTCACTAAATAGCTGCGCCATTGTGAGGCAACTTCTTCCAGTAAACGCCAAGTTTTCCCCTCGATCTGTCTTTGTAAATAAAGATCAAAATTGTTGTGTTGTTTGGTATCTTTTTGATGGGGCAATTGTAGAGTTAGATCGTAATCTCCCTGCAAGTGATAAGCGGGTAAATTGCCCACATAAAGCGGTTCCAGACTGGTGACATTAATTTTAGCAATTTTTACCTGCGGATCATCGATCTGTAAAGATTGACTAAGGCGATCGGATGTGTGACGAAATTGTAATAAAAGGGCTTTGGCGACGATTTCTCCGTCGGGGGCAAATTCTTGCGGGGGAGTGACACTACCACAAGCAGTCAGGAAGACAAGGAAAATACTGGTTAAAAAACCGAGAAAACGGCGCATAGAATGATATTTTGAAAAAGAATGGCAGCGGGTTAAGAAGAATTAATTATGACTCAACCAAATGAGCGAGAGAATTTCAGCCAAGCAGAAACAGTGATCCGACTACAAGAGGCGATCGAGCAGTTAAATTCGATCGTTTCCCAACTTAACACGGGAACGGCGACAGTGTTACCCCCAAAAGTTGCTGTTGATAATCTTCTTAACTCAACGCAACAGTTAGCCGCTGCTTTAAAACCAGATGAATTCGCAGAAGTTGAGCAAAGTTTAACCCCAGATTCTCCAATCGAAGCAGCGGAGGGAATCGACGATATTTTACCGGATTTCGAGCAGGTGGAAGGGTGGTGGACGACGATTTTGAGCAAAATTCGCCGACTTTTACCTGGGGGAATTAGCGAAAAAATTCCCGATTGGTTAATTACCGGCTTGTTAACAGGAAGTTTAGTCACTATCCTATTAGTAGCTGTGGTCAGTTTACCGAAAAATACGGCGGAAATTGCCGAAAATATGCCTGAAGTTGTCTCTAGTCCTTCCCCGGCTGCCGGGGAAATTATCGCAACTCCCCCAGAATTAATCGCACCAGAGGCACCGATTCCCGTCCCGATTACCAAAGCAAAACCGCGATTAACTCCCGAACAAAGTTTAGTCGCAGCCATTCAAGCGGAAATTACCGATTTAACTACTCGTTATCCCGCCGGGATTATTTCTACCGTAGAAGCGGATTTTTTGGCTAGTCGTCTAGTAGTTATTTTGGGCGATAATTGGTATAGTCTGGAGGCATCACAACAGGATAAATTGGCTAATTCGGTTTTTCAACGTTGCCAAAGTCTCGATTTTCGCCGCTTGGAAATGAGGGATAACGAGGGAATTCTCCTCGCTAGAAGTCCCGTTGTCGGCGATCGAGTGGTGATTGTCAATCGCACTCAACCCACCGCTGCCATCTCCTCTGGTGAGTAGTTTTGAGCGCGGGGGGAGGGAGTTTCGGACAAAGACAGCCTCAAGAATTCTCGCCCACCAGTCCGCTTTTTCCCCTCGCTGGTTAGATATCTAAATATACACAAAAATTAGTGATCCCTGACTTAACAGTGCTATAATTGGCTAGGTAAAATTTTGTAACGATTTTTAATCTTGAACCTACCCGATAGTCAATGCTTCCCCCCGCCCGGGTGGGCCGCAGCAATTTTGGTGCGAGAAAAATTGCTCCGATCTAACCCAACTCCCTTAAACCTTTCTAGGGTCCCCCTAACCGCCAAAATTTTGCCCTAACTACCAAGAATTAAGAGATTTCAAACTATACCATGAACTCTGTTATTCGTCAAGAGCGAGCGCTGATCACTGGAGCCGGCAGCGGCATCGGCAAAGAAACCGCCCTCGCTTTCGCCAAGGCGGGAATTAATCTGGTTTTAATCGGTCGCAATCAGCAAAAATTGGCAACGGTGGCGGCAATGGCGGCAGATTTAGGCGTATCAGCCCAAGCTTACCCCTTAGATTTGGCAGATATCCCGGAAGTAGCTCCTAGTATCGCTAAAATCGCCCAAGAATCCGGACCGATCGATATCCTGATCAATAATGCTGGCATGGGTTACACAAACTCCTTGGCTGACACACCTTTGTCAGACTGGCAGCGGGTGATCGATCTCAATTTAACCAGTGTTTATCAGTGTGTGCAAGGAATTTTACCTGCCATGCGTCAACAGGGGGGAGGCACGATCATTAACGTTTCCTCGATCGCCGCCGATAATTTCTTCCCTGATTGGGGGGCCTATAGTGTCAGCAAAGCGGGATTAGTGGCATTTTCTCGCATTTTAGCGCTCGAGGAGCGGGCTAACGCCATTCGCATCACGATTATCATCCCCGGGGCTGTCAATACTCCCATCTGGGACAGCGATAGCGTCAAAGCAGATTTCGATCGCTCGGCCATGTTAACCCCGGATATCATCGCTGAGGCCATTCTGCAAGCGGTGTTACTGCCCAAACAGGCCGTAGTGGAAACGATGACCATTATGCCCAGTGCGGGGGCATTATAACCCGAAATACTTCTATTTATCAATCAATTCGCCTACAGGCCTCTTCATTATGACCATAGCTTCTTCTAACGGTTTAAACGGTAATTTAACCGACGCTATTCAAGCACGCATGACCACTCGCCCCGATCGCAACACCCACAATGGCAAAACCGCTCAAATTCATCCAACTTCCGACGAAAACAAAGAACAGATGATGGATGCGGTCAGAAATATCCTGATCTCGGTGGGGGAAGATCCCGAAAGAGAAGGTTTATTAAAAACCCCCAAACGGGTGGCCGAAGCGATGCAGTTTCTCACCCAAGGCTATCAACAATCCCTAGAAACCCTCGTTAATGGTGCGATCTTCGATGAAGGTCATAATGAGATGGTATTAGTGCGCGATATTGACTTTTTTAGTCTCTGTGAACATCATATGTTACCCTTCATGGGGCGGGCCCACGTTGCCTATATTCCTAACCAAAAGGTGGTCGGATTAAGTAAATTAGCCCGCATTGTGGAAATGTATTCCCGTCGTTTACAGGTCCAAGAGCGCCTCACCCGTCAGATTGCCGAAGCGATTCAAGAAATTCTCGACCCCCAAGGGGTTGCCGTCGTCATGGAAGCAACCCATATGTGCATGGTAATGCGCGGGGTGCAGAAACCGGGATCCTGGACTGTCACCAGCGCCATGTTAGGAGTCTTCCAAGACGAGCAGAAAACCCGCGAGGAGTATCTTAACCTGATCCGTCATAAACCCAATTTCTTCTAGTCCCGGAGATGGGGAAATGGGGGAATTCAACTAAAACCCCAACACTCAAAACCTTCTAACTGATCACTGATCCCTGAATTTTTGCAGTCGCTCTAGCAAGAGGGCGACTTTTTTGAGGTCTTTATCACCAGGCGATCGCTCAACGCCGCTAGAGACATCAATACCCTGGGGGTGCAGCCGAGTTAAAGCTTCACTAATATTATCGGGGTTGAGTCCTCCGGCCAGAAACCAGGGCAAGGGGGGCGAAAAACTGGCTAAGGCTTGCCAGTCTAAGGTGTGTCCCGTACCGCCGAGCAATTGGGGATGGTAGGCATCTAACAGTAAAGTATCGACGCTATTGAAGTAAATTGCCGACTTTTCCCAACTTTCTCTGTCTTTGATCCGCAAAGCTTTGATAATTTCCCGGTCGGGTAATAATTGCCGCAACTTTTGGCAATATTCGGGAGATTCTCTACCATGTAACTGCACACTTGTCAAGGGGGTTTTAATAGTTATTTGCTGAATAATTTCCGGTTGCTCGTCGGCAAAAACCCCGATCAAATCGATTTTGTCGGGTATTGCGGCGGTAATAGCGTTAATTTGCTGGATTTTGACGTAACGAGGCGAACTCGGTACGAGGATAAAACCTAAGGCCGTAGCTCCTAAATTGGCGATCGCTCGCCCCTGGTCCGGTTGGGTAATGCCGCAAATTTTAATTCGCATTTAATCTTATTCGCAAAACGTTACAAAAACTGTTAAGTATTCAAACAAAAAGCAGTTTCGGGTCAAGAGCTTTTTATAATGCCCTGTGATTAACAAAATCTTATCAAGACTGGAGTGCCAATGATCCCTTCCACCTTACTTTTAGCCACCGCTCAAACCATTCCCTGGAATTTATCCGTCGGGATTACCATGACGTTAGCTAACCTAGTAGCCTTCGCTATCGGTTATTTTGCTATCCAAAATACTGGGGCCGGCCCTGCTTTACCCTTGCCGCAGTTAGCCTCGAAAAAAAGCTTCGGTCTGCCGGAATTATTGGCTACCATGAGTTTTGGCCATATTCTCGGTGCGGGACTGGTTCTCGGTCTTTCTAATGCGGGTATTCTCTAATCAGTAATTAGTGACCAGTAAACCTCAGAGAGAGGAGTAAGGAGCCAGTAGTCAGTAGTCAGGAGAACTAAGCATAAAGAGATTTTAGGCAACTTCATCCCTATTTTTCCCATTTTTGAACTCTCAAAAGTTAATTATGCCAGAAGTCTCGTAATCGTCCAGAGCGGGTGATTATTCTGGCTGCTGGAGAGAAAATTAAGAAAGCAGTGGCCCAAGTCGAAGTTGGAGACTTTGCTAACAAAGAAGAAGCAGTATTTGCTAACTTAACTCATGAAAGTTAGATGGCTGCGGAAAGAAGTATCGAAAATAATTGGTAAATGCGAACGTTGCTAATCGCTTAATTAATCGTAAATATTGCCTCTAAAGTTAATCTCATAAATAAAGATTTCGTCTGTCTCCTTGCCGATTTCAAAAATAACTCGCATTTTGCCAACACGAATTCTGGAGAATCCTTTTAACTCACCTTTAAGTTTTTTGATATCAAGTTCTTCAGGGGGATAAACGTTTTGAGTTTCAAGGCAGGTTTTGAGAATACCAATTTTAGTCAAAACAGATTTTCGGCTATTGGCATCTAGTTTCTCCAAAAATTTATTGGCTGATCTACTGATCCTGATCTTCACGATTAAACCAGCCTGTAATATCAACGAAGCCGTCGTCTTTGTAATCAACAGGATTAAAGTTTGCTTCTATGTCAGCTTGTTCTATATCATCAACATAGGGAATCAGCATCTCGAAGAATTTAAACCATTCTTCCCGCATAACTTCGCGGACGCTTTCCTTGATGATGGTTTTGAGCATTAGAGCATCTAAGGTGTTTGCCGGCTCCATATATTTTCCTCCAATCTACTTGAATTCTAGCAGCAGATCAAGAAAACGGGTTTCTTACAGCAGCTATCTTAATGATCAGGTAGACAGTTTTCGTTTTGGGGAGTCGGTGGTCGATACCAAATTAGGTGACACTTCATCTTGATGAGCAACGCTGTACCCCAAACTGAAGTTAAATACAGCCAATAGATCGTAAAATTTAGGAAGTTATTATGTTGATTTTTAAGGCTTTTTTGTCAGCCGGGTAAAATTTGGTTAAGCAACTAAGTAAAAGTGAGCGATCGATGCTAGAGAAAACACCGATGACGATGATGGATTTCTTTCGCAAAAGCGAAGGATTTTAGTTTTCTCAAGCTACTGTTCGAGGCAAGTCAAGAGATTGGGAGAGATTCAGGTAATCTAAAAATAGGCGGTTCAAGTGGGTCTTAGCTTACCTGATAACGTTCTTAAAATCTATCGGTGGCAAAAGTTACTTATTTTAGTTGTATAGCTACAGGAATGAGTAACTTTAAAAAGCTTTAGGTAGGTTTTTGGTTTCTGTAGTTAACCCCGATCCTCACAAACAAAGTCCACTACTCGATCGATTTCCCGGGATGAGCGGATACGACGACTACCGCTGCCGAGTTCGCCACCACGACAATTGGCCCACCAACGCTCGCGACTGCCATTAACGATCGCATCAAATTCTCTAATTCTGCCACTATCATAATAACTGCGGCGATCAACGACAAAACGACCGATATTGGGGAGGCGAAATTCTTCATAAACATTACCGTCCCAACCGCCACCCACATTACCGTCATGGTCGTCGGTGCGTACCTCAAACTCGCCCCGACAACCATTTCTCACCACAATATTGCCGTTTTGGAAATCCCAATTACCCTCACAGGGAGCAGCGGAGCGAGTGCGGGTTAATCTTACTTGGGCCCATCTAGCGTTCACGGGACAGCGAGTAGTGCGACCGCTTTGACTTTCACAATTAACTCTCATGGTTCTGGCCGCTGCTGGCTCGCTCCCCAGGGGATAAATTAGCAACAAACCGAGACTAGATAATAAAATTTGGCGAAACATTCTCTTTATCTCCAAGAAATTCTCTAGTTTATCTTACAGGGGTATCCAGAAAATGAGTAGTAGTGCTTGAAGTGCGTTAATCAACAAAAAAGAAGGGTGATTTAACTTCACCCTTCCCCCTATTCGGTAAATTTTCTTGCCATCTTTAGAGAGCGTTACCGCGAGGTAATACTTCTTCAGGGAAGATAAAGTTTTCGTGGGGTTGGTCTTGGGGAGCCATCCAAGCTCTCAGACCTTCGTTAAGCAGAATATTTTTAGTGTAGAAGGTTTCAAATTCCGGGTCTTCCGCCGCTCTCAATTCCTGAGAAACGAAGTCA
>NZ_JADBUE010000209.1:0-29461 GCF_020245805.1 Microcystis sp. M179S2
CCTAAATAGGGCTGGCTGAATAAATGTGAAATGTAGGCATGGTAAGGGTTGTGTGGCTTTTCTTGCTCCCACAGGTGCAAGATTTTGAGAGAATCGTGCTTCAAAACCTAGCGTCTTCATCGGCCCGCGTCCTGTAGGGGCGAAGCATTCGGATAGAAAATCTACGGTTTCACCGATAGGTTATTGCCCGAATGCTTCGCCCCTACTTTTTCAGCCGACCCTAAATAGAGCATTTAATTGATTAATGCTCATTCTTAATTCTCCTGACGACCGACTCCTGAATACTGACTCCTGAATACTGAATACTGACTCCTAACCCCACCAACAAACTTATTCAGCAAACCCTAGCTTAACACCATAGTTCGGAAACCCGTACCGATCAAGCAGTTGTCAGGGGGCCTCGTATTTCGGTAAATTAGCACTCGGAAGGTAAGAGTGCTAATCTGGAAAAGACACTTACCCAAATACAAGACAAACGGAGGATATTCCATGGCTGCAGTCAGCATCAACGTAACAACTGTTAAACCCCTAGGCGATCGAGTTTTCGTCAAAGTTAGTCCCAGCGAAGAAAAAACCGCCGGTGGTATTTTCCTTCCCGACGCCGCTAAAGAAAAACCCCAAATCGGGGAAGTCGTGGCCGTCGGCCCCGGCAAACGCAACGATGACGGTAGCCGTACCCCCGTAGAAGTGGGTGTGGGTGACAAAGTTCTCTACTCCAAATATGCCGGAACCGATATCAAACTTGGTGGCGAAGAATACGTTCTCCTCTCCGAAAAAGACATTCTCGCCGTCGTTTCCTAATCATCTACCCTTGAAAACCCCTATTTTGCACGAATAACGATACATTATGGCTAAATCTATTATCTACAACGAAGATGCCCGTCGCGCCTTAGAAAAAGGCATGGATCTGCTGGCCGAAGCGGTGGCCGTCACCCTTGGCCCCAAAGGTCGTAACGTCGTCCTCGAAAAGAAATTTGGCGCGCCCCAAATCGTCAATGATGGCATCACCATCGCTAAAGAAATCGAACTGGAAGACCATATCGAGAACACTGGTGTGGCTTTAATTCGCCAAGCCGCCTCAAAAACCAACGATGTAGCGGGTGATGGTACTACTACCGCCACCGTTCTCGCTCACGCTATCGTTAAAGAAGGTTTACGCAACGTCGCCGCCGGTGCTAACCCGATTTCTCTGAAAAAAGGGATCGATAAAGCTGCCGATTTCCTCGTCAGTCAAATCGCCAAACACGCGAAACCCGTAGAAGATTCCAAAGCGATCGCACAAGTGGGCGCTATCTCTGCCGGTAACGATGATGAAGTCGGTCAAATGATCGCCTCGGCCATGGATAAAGTCGGTAAAGAAGGCGTAATTTCCCTAGAAGAAGGGAAATCGATGACCACCGAACTAGAAATCACCGAAGGGATGCGTTTTGACAAAGGTTATATCTCTCCCTACTTTGTCACCGACACCGAGCGCATGGAATGCGTTTTTGAGGATCCCGCTATTCTGATTACCGACAAAAAAATCGGTTTAGTACAGGATTTGGTTCCCATTCTCGAACAAGTGGCCCGTCAAGGCAAACCCCTAGTAATTATCGCCGAAGACATCGAAAAAGAAGCTTTGGCAACCCTAGTGGTTAACCGTCTGCGCGGTGTTCTTAACGTCACTGCGGTGAAAGCTCCTGGATTTGGCGATCGCAGAAAAGCGATGTTAGAAGATATCGCCGTCTTAACCGGTGGTCAAGTAATCAGCGAAGATGCGGGTTTAAAACTGGAAACCACTAAAATTGACAGCTTAGGTACGGCCCGCCGTATCACTATGAACAAAGATACCACCACCATCGTCGCCGAAGGCAACGACGTGGCAGTGAAAACCCGTTGTGAGCAAATTCGCCGTCAAATCGAGGAAACCGATTCTTCCTACGATAAAGAAAAACTGCAAGAACGTCTAGCTAAATTAGCCGGCGGTGTGGCAGTGATTAAAGTCGGTGCCGCTACCGAAACGGAAATGAAAGACCGCAAATTGCGCCTAGAAGACGCGATTAACGCCACTAAAGCAGCCGTAGAAGAAGGTATCGTCCCCGGGGGTGGTACTACTTTAGCTCACCTGGCTCCCCAATTGGAAACCTGGGCTAAAGAAACCCTACACCATGAAGAATTAACCGGTGCTTTAATCGTTTCCCGCGCCATTGCTGCCCCCTTAAAACGGATCGCTGAAAATGCCGGCCAAAACGGTGCAGTTATTGCCGAACGGGTGAAAGAAAAGCCCTTTAATGTCGGTTATAATGCCGCTACCGGTGAGTTCTCCGATATGTTTGAGGCGGGTATCGTTGACCCCGCTAAAGTGACTCGTTCTGCCCTACAAAATGCCGCTTCTATCGCCGGTATGGTTTTAACTACCGAGTGTATTGTGGTGGATAAACCGGAAAAAGAAAAATCCGCTCCTCCCGCCGGCGGTGGTGACTTCGACTATTAATAATTAGTCTATTTTTTCTCGACTCGATCGCATTTAAGCGATCGAGTTTTTTTTGATGAAAAAACATCACTTCGGGTTAGGGAAAGTACAATTTTATCCCCGGCGCTTTTTCCTTGCGGTAAAATATTGATAGCTCGATCGGGTATCCCGATTTACAGCCCGCCATGCGGAACAAATCTGGATTGTTAAGTAGGTAGGCGTTAAAAGTTGTCAGACACCCCCCTTATCAAGGGGGGCAGGGGGGATCCCCCCGCCTATCGGCACCCCCCTTATCAAGGGGGGCAGGGGGGATCCCCCCGCCTATCGGCACCCCCCTTATCAAGGGGGGCAGGGGGGATCGAACCTAAAATCCATTTTTAATTTAATTATAACCAGCTACTTAACTTATACCACGATGTCGAAAAAAGCGAAAGGATTCGGTCAGTCGCCAACTCCCACGAGAAAATTTAAGGATTTTCTCTTTGCTTTTGGGGATTTTTATCGAAAAAATTCCAGAGATGAAACGAAGCTACAGCAATTTTTAAAAGCAAATATTAATAAATTAGATGATTTACTTTTAGACGCTTTACCTTTAGTCTTCACAAGCTTAATCGCCGATAAATCAATAGACGAGCGAGAAAAAATAGCCTGCCTTTTCGAGAATTTTGCTGTCACCATTGATGTCACCATTGACAAGTTTCCGTTAGGCGATCGAGCAACAAATTTAGAATTAAGTATTATTGCTCATAATCTCAGCCTAAAAATTTACACCCGCAAGAATTTCCCCGTCGATTGGGCAAGAATCCTTAATAACCTCGCTATCGCTTGCAAAAACAGAATACTGGGCGACAGGGCTGAGAATCTAGAAAGGGCGATCAAACTGTACGAGCAAGCTTTAGAAGTTAGAACCCGCAAAAATTTCCCCGTAGATTGGGCGGGAACCCTCAATAACCTCGCTCTCGCTTACAGCGATCGAATTCGGGGTGATCGGGCTGATAATCTGGAGAAAGCGATCGAACTGTACGGGCAAGCTTTAGAAATCTATACCCGCAAGAATTTCCCCGTCGATTTGGCAAGAATCCTTAATAACCTCGCTATCGCTTACAGCGATCGAATTCGGGGCGATCGGGCTGATAATCTGGAGAAAGCGATCGAACTGTACGGGCAAGCTTTAGAAGTTAGAACCCGCAAGAATTTCCCCGTCTATTGGGCGATGACCCTCAATAACCTCGCCAGCGCTTACATTAATCGAATACTGGGCGATCGGGCGGAAAATCTAGAGAAAGCGATCGAACTGTACGGGCAAGCTTTAGAAGTTAGAACCCGCGAGAATTTCCCCGTAGATTGGGCGGGAACCCTCAATAACCTTGCCAGCGCTTACATTAATCGAATACTGGGCGATCGGGCGGAGAATCTGGAGAAAGCGATCGAACTGTACGGGCAAGCGTTAGAAGTCTATACCCGCGAGAATTTCCCCGAAAATTGGGCGATGAGTCAGCAGAATTTGGCCAATGCCTATTGCGAGCGAGTTTTAGGAGAGCGGAAGGACAATTTAGAACGGGCGATCGATCTCTACAATCAAGCCGCTCAAATCTTTACTCGCGCCGCACTTCCTGTGAGATGGGCGAAGAATAAAGGGGATTTGGCAGAAGCTTTGATGCAACGGGATAACCCCGGCGATCTCGATACTGCGATCGCTCTACTTCAAGAAGCTCTAGAAGTCTCCCCCGCAGGTTGTCAAGATTTTATTGACTCTCAATACCGATTAGGAATAGCTCTTTCTCAAAGGTACGATCGCGACAAAAATTTCGACGATCTCCGACAGGCTTTAGTAGCTTATAAAACCGCCCTAGATCTGATTAGTCCCGAACATTACGATCGAAAAGATATCTGGAAGGCGCTGCCCACTACCCAAACCATTCTCGGTAGTCGTCTGGTGCGGGATGGCGAATGGCAGCAAGGGTTACAACTATTGTTAAATAGCGTCAATCAACTTAGCACCAGTGACGATCGCCTAGCCCATGCGAACGCGCTCTACCACACCGGCCGCGCCTACGAAGTTCTGTCCGATCGAGAGAAAGCCCGTCTCTACTATCGCGATGCCCTGCGTTGGTACGAATATTTACAGGATTTACCCGGAATCGCTAAAAGTCGCACTGGATTGGGGAATGTTTTCGTATCCCAAGGACATCTAGAGAAAGGAATGGAGGAACTCGATCGAGCGAAAGCAATCTACCAACAACTACCACAGACCGATCCCGATAAAGTGGAGGAGATAGACATTATCTATCAAGCTTCTCGACGGGCGATCGAACGACAAACCAGCGAGGTATATTTATGACAAGTGCCGATGATCTTTTTAAGCAATCCTTTGACAATATCCAACGGTTAGGACTGAAGGAAATCCCCTTTACCGAAAGCCCGATCGATTTAAACAGCGATACCCTCGATCGTGTTTTTACCGGGCGAGAAAATGAATTGCGACGGGTGTTTAATCTGTTCCAAAGTCGCGAGCGTCGTCGGATTCTGGTTTCTGGTCGTTTAGGAATCGGCAAAAGTGCTTTTTTACTGGAAGTATTGTCGGTTATGCGCCGCAATCGTCCGCAAATGTTGACTACCTATATATCTCTACCCGCAGGTTTAGATATCGCCACTACAGCACTGATCGCCCTCGCTAGAGCGATGCCAAATGACGATTGGGCGCAGCGTCAACTCCATCAGATGGGAATTCCCACCGAAAAACCATTGAAAGAGCGTAGCGCTGAAATTAGCGGTAGTTTAGGAATCGGTGGTAAAATCGGCGAGAAAGATTTACCGATTACGAAATTTCAATATCCGACTGTGAGCTTCGATACATTGTTAGAGCGGGCGCAAGAAGAATATCCGCAGGGGATTCTGATCGCGATTGATGATCTAGATAAACAAAATCCTAGTGTGGTACGGCAAATGATGCACGACGCGCAGGGAATGTTAAAAGGTCGGGCTTGGTTTATGCTGACGGCCCACCCCATCGGGATGACGGGAGATTTATTAACCAGTGAACGCGGTTTATTTGACTTGCATTTGCCACTAGAAGAACTAGATGCCGATACCACATACCAGATGTTAATTAACTATCTCAAAAGTGCCAGAATTAACAACGATTGTACGGATCCGAAAGATGACAGGTGTGTACTTCCCTTTTTACCAGATGCGGCAAGACGTTTTTGTGAGGTTTCTCTCGGCAAACCCCGTTTGTTCAACCGCTTGGGAAATAAAGTACTCTCCACTGCGGCCGATCTTCAGGTTAAAACGATCACGATGGAAGTTCTCGAAAAAGGATTAAAAGCAGCCGAAAAGGATTTCCGACAACAAGCGGCCTTAAACGCCAAAGAGGAAAGAATTCGTCTGCTTTTGCAACGCAAAGGTAATATCTCCGACGATTCGATCACCATCGATGAGCTTGAAAGTTTAGGTTTTCGGGCATTTAGTGATATTTTGCCCTTTCTAGAAAGATTGGAAGAAGCTGATCTAGCTCAAAGGTTAAATCAAGAGGATGTGACGGTTTTCGAGCCGATCCTTCTCCCTCCGGCGGATTGAAGGGAAAACGAGAATACACCTGCAAAAATTGATCGCCGTTCCCAGAAAAATCCTTTAAGGATTCGGAATTGATCGCACCAGCAGAGTCAGAATACTGGTTAATACTGCCACTACCACGGGAATAATCAACGATTTTGCTCCCTTAAGGTCCGATACATCCTGAATTAAAGCGTCCTGTGTTCCCTCTACTTTTTCCAATCGCCTATCAATAATCTTGAGTTCGGTTTTCACCTCGGCCATATCTACTTTTAGATCGGTGAAATCTTTCTGTAAAGAGTCTAATTTTTCCGTGATATTTGTCAGGATAATTTCTAGGGAATTGGTGACGGGGGATTGACTCATCTGAATTTCCGGGAATATTCGATCGCCTAGTAATATTGTAGGCTGATAATCGTTATTGGTAATTCTGCGATCTTTCGGGAGTGACGGAATTACAACGATCGCATTGATCAAATATCTTCTTCAGAAAGTCCCGCTTGTTTCAAAAAATGCTTGAGTAATCCGATTTTTAAATCCTGATTTCCGTGAATCGGCACAGAGATACGGGTGGGATTATCCGGCTGACAGTAAATGTGATGGCTACCTTGAATTCTCAATAATTCCTATCCGTGACGCTCTAAAATTTTGGCGAACTTTTTCCCAGAAATCGATTTCATATCGCTATTTCTAGAATACGAGTTTTCGGATCGGTCGGCAAGGATTCCACATCTATGGATAGACAACCTTCGATCGCCTCGTGTAAATTCTCTAGTAGTTCCTCGAAAGTTTCTGCTTGGGTGGCACAGCCGGGGAGCGCCTGGACTTCCCCCCAGAAGCCACCTTCCTCCGCCTCGTGAACGATAACTTTCATTTTCATTGCTTATCTCCTAGATCGATCAATGGGAGGGATAGATAGATAAATTATCACCACCCCTAAAATCTAACATTTCTACGGGGTTGTATAAATAATCAGTCTTCAATAACTGGATTTAGTCTAAATATTGTAGGCTGTTCTTGTAGCGGTGGGGTGCGTCATTTTTTCAGCACTACAGCTTATCTATAGGAGCATCTCGGCAAAACATGAAAATTATCGCCTACACCTATACCAATCCCCTGCTTGATAGTCCCCCCGATGCCTCGATTTCGACCTATTCTCCCGAACAAGTGTATCAGGATTTTGGCGATCGCTCACAACGGCAGCAACTGCTCCGCGATTGTCAAGAGACTCCCCCCCGACTGCTGATCCTGCGTCGCCTAGCAGAATTGGGAGACAATGGCACGGAAGTTAGCAAAATTTTACAATCCTTAGAAGCCCTCGACATAGATATAATTGCCCTAGAAGACCCAGATTATAAGCTGAATTTTGCCAAGATTCTGCAAGAAATATCAAAAAACGAACTAAGTAATCGTTTAAAAGCAGGCCACGCTCATAATCGTCTGCAAGCTTTGCCTCCCCCCGGAAAAGCACCCTACGGTTATCGTCGTGGCAAGGAGCGTTATATACTCGATCGCAGTACCGCGCCGGTAGTCAAAGACTTTTTTGATCGCTTTTTGATTTCCGCTTCCCTGCGTTCCACGGTGCGCTATCTAGAAAAACGCTATGGTAAGAAGATATCGGTAGCTACTGCCCATAAATGGCTGACTAATCCCGTTTATCGCGGCGATTTGTGCTATCTCGGTCAAGATATTATCCCCGATACCCACACCCCGATTATCTCCCGGGAAGAAGCAGCCCAGATCGATCGCATCCTGAGAAATAATCGCAAATTACCCCCCCGCAGTGCCAGCGCCCCGCGTTCCTTAGCGGGTTTAGTCGTCTGTAGTCAATGTCAATCGGGGATGACGATTACCAAAGTGACAGCGCGAGGAAAGGGCCTAGAATACCTCTATTTGCGACCTTTGCAATGTCCCAGGACAAAAAAATGTTCGGCGATCGCTTATGAAAAAATTCTCGATAGCACAATCGAGCGCATTTGTCAAGACCTACCGCCGACGATCGCTCAGATATCTTTACCTGATTTAGAGGGGATCAAACGGGGAATGAGCGAGGAAATAGAGCAAAAAAACGATATTTTGTCGCAATTGCCCTCCCTAGAAGCGGCGGGAATTTTAGATCAAGAAACGGCTAATCTACGGGCCTATAAACTAAAAAACGAGATCGCGCAGATTCAAGGACGTTTAGACCAATTACCCCCCGATAACCTGACTATTATCGCTCGTGCCGTTGCTTTTCCGCAATTTTGGCGAGATTTATCGGAAATAGAGCGCCGTTTTTATTTTCGCGAGTTTATCCGTCACATCGAAATCGAGAGGGAAACGGCTAATAATTGGCATTTACGTTTAATCTTCGTTTTTTAACAATCTTGGACAATCTTAAAGTTAGCTAAAAATTGAGGAATTTTTGAGTGATCAATGCTAAGAAAAAGGCCAACAGCGATCAATCTCAACTATGAGCAATAACAAAAGATTAACTAGGTATAAAAAAGGGCGAAAATCTTCCCAGACAAAACCCCACCTTTATGATTATCACTATAATCAACCCGGGACGATGCCGGGGTTAATCACCATCGATGAAAATGCCGTTGCTACCGAGATATTTTTAATTAATTATAACTCCCAACAAGCCACTAGAGTTAATAATCTTTTACCTCAAGACTGTCTTAAATATTTATCCAATGATTCCATCTCTTGGATTGATATCGTCGGTTTGGGTAATGAAGATAAACTGCAAGAGTTGGGGAAAATTTTTCATTTACATCCCCTAACCCTTGAGGATATAGTCAGTATTCCCCAAAGACCAAAAGTAGAAGAATGCGAGAATTATATTTTAATTATAGTGCCGATGGCCATCCTGATCGATCATCAGGGTTTTTTGCTAGAACAAATCAGTTTAATAGTCGGGAAAAATTATGTTTTAACTGTGCAGGAAGAAGGACAATACGATTCTTTAGAGGGAGTTAGGGAAAGAATCCGTTTAAATAAAGGTTCCATCCGGCAGCAAAAATCTGGTTATTTAGCCTACGCAATTTGGGATGCTATTATTGACGGTTATTTTCCTGTTTTAGAGTCCTACGGAGAAAGAATCGAGGAGTTAGAAAACGAAATTTTAGCTAGTCCCACGGAACAGACTTTATCACAAATTTACCAACTGCGTCAGGAATTACTCTCCCTGCGACGAGCAATTTGGCCGCAAAGGGACACCCTCAATGCGCTTTTACGCGATGAGTATATTGTCATCGATACAACCATTAAACCCTATCTAAGAGACTGTTATGACCATGTGGTACAAATTCTCGATGTTATCGAAAATTACCGGGAATTTGCCAATGGTTTAATGGATTTTTACCTGTCTTCCGTGAGTAATAAAATGAACGAGATTATGAAAACTTTAACGGTAATCTCGACGATTTTTATCCCGCTCACCTTCATTGTCGGTATTTATGGCATGAACTTTGATACTGATAAATCCCCCTATAATATGCCCGAATTAGAATGGTATTGGGGCTATGTATTCGTCTGGGTGTTGATGCTAACCGTTGCTTTCAGTTTAATCATTTTCTTTTGGCGACGCGGCTGGTTTAAGAACCTATCGACAGTGAAGAAAAGATAAACTGTTAAGCAGATTAGACAGACCGGATTACCTTGCCGGCATCTAGCAAGAGAAAATGGCTATTGCAGAGAAATTAATAATTTAGTGTCTACGGTATTTTTTAACACTTTCAGTTGATGGCTTCTCATTTTGTCCAACCAACTATAGTGCTGGCTGTGACATTGATAGACGATATCGATGTCACCAATCTCTGACTTAACCTGAGCCAAGTAGTTTTCTAGTTCGCTAATTTTCATAACCAATCTCGCTTGCGCTGAAGGACATCAACCCCAAACCAAGAATTATCGCTAAAGGATAGGGGTGACTACAGTTACTATTATAGGCCGATCATATATTCTCGAAAAAGTTCTTATCTAACAAAGTTAGCTAATGTCAGGGTTAGATGATATTAGCGAAGTTTCTTTCTAGTCGTCTAGGGGGCAGTGCCATTCCTAGGCAAAGGGGCTAATTTACCGAAGAAGGGCCGCAGTAATGCCCAAGCAATGTCGATAATCGCAACAAGTCAAGAAATAAAAAATTCTCGATATTGTCTTTCACTTCGCCCAACTTCGATGATTAATTCTTTTTTCATTACTTTTTAGGTTCTGGGGGTGGCTGTTTAGAAGCTGCCGCAATCGCTTGATTTAAACGGGTTAATTCTTCTTTAAACTTCGGTTCTTGGGGATAGTTTTTGACTAATTTTACTAGAATACTTTTGGCTCCAGAAACGTCTTGAGTTTGTAATCTTGTTCCATAAAGAACTAGCATAACTTCCAGATTGTCGGGATATTTTTGATATAACTTTTCTAAAGGTTCTCTGGCTCCGATAAAATCTTTTAACTGTAAGCGAGCTTGGGCTAGTCCTTGCAAAGCAGTGGGGTTATCTGGTTCACGTTCGAGAATTTTCTCGTAACCTTTGACCATTTCTTCTAATTTTTCGGTAGGAATAGTTGCCTCTTGCCCGGGTTGACTGCCTTGGGGGGAATTAGAATTATTATTTTTCCATAAACCTAAAGTTGGCACCACCATTAAAGCCAGAAATACTAAGCCAGAGGAAACAATTAAGACTCGTTTGAGCGTATCGTTATTTTTTTTTGGCATACTTTTTAAAGATTAGAGATAAGCAATTTTGTAGGGTGCGTGTTTGCGGCGATAACCTTGGAATGAAAAACCAAAATTAGTAATCCGCACCCCAAGCACCAGATAAGATTAATCCGTAGTAACTCGATGAAATTCGTGACCCCAAAGATTATAAGCCCAAATTCCCAAGCCAAAACTACCTAAGCAGAGGATGGTGAGCATCAGGAAAACTTGCCACCTATTGTAACCTGCTTCCTGAAGTTCTAGACGACCAAGGATAGTGGCGGCTAAGAGGATTAAAACTCGACTAAATACCGCCCACTTGTGGAAGATAAAGACTACCGCCAAAGACCAGCCGAGAATTGATAATACAGCACTAATATCGTTTTTAAACCAACTGCGGAAAAATACCGGCATTAAGTGACTAAACAGAGTTAATCCTAGGGCAATTGAGAGGATAACCCCTACCGCTAGGATATAGATGATGATTTCTAGCCATTCGCTAGTGAGAGTCCAATTCATCTCATCACCGCGGGCAAGTAACCAATCACTCCATGATAAACGCTCATGGGTGATCGACCAGCCAAACACCCCATAGACCGATGGAATCAGAAAAGTAAGTAGTACAATGCGCCAAAACATAATCAGTTATCAGTGATCAGTTATCAGTTATCAGTGATCACTGATAACTGAAAAAAGTCAAGCCTGAACTCTGAAAGAGACGAAAATTGCCCCTTTTCAGACTTCAGTCCCTTGGGATTGTCCCGATCGCTTAGGACATATACTGGATGATAAAGTCGAAGTAGGGGGCTGCTGCCACGGCATCCTCTTGAGTCAAAAGACCTAAAGCGGCCTCTTTGAGACAACGAATCGCCTCCACCATGCCGGGGATGGGAACATTAAGAGAGTTATACATCTCTTTGACCCCGATCAGACCGGTTTGTTCGATCGGTCCCTTATCTCCGGCTAATACCCCATAGGTAACTAGACGGAGATACCAACCATAATCGCGCAAGCATTGATTATATTGACGCTGACCGTAGGCATTACCCCCCGGCGCTCTATAATCGGGACGTTTCTTGAACAGTTGTTTTTGAGCCTGATCGACGATTTTTTTCTCATTGTCAGCGAGAGTCTCGGCAATGCGAATTCTCTGCTCACCGGTTTTTAAAAATTGCCCGATACCCTGTAGTTCACCACTACTAGGATAACGAAGTTCGTCGTCGGCTTTGAGGATGACTTGGCTAACTACGCTCATAATATCAAGGTAAATTCTGATAACATTCTGTAGTTTATCTCAGGTCGGGGTCTGGAAGTCGAGTCATCGCTGCTGGTTGGGCAATTCCTAAAAATTGTAATATTTCGTTATGAGTTTCCCCGACAGCCCGGTTACTCTCTAGAATGAATGTATTAGTGGTCAGGAGCGAGGAGATTGTAATTGAGATGTCACCGCACACTGATTAACTTGAACCCGATAAGTGGTAATTAATATGGAATTTCTAGCACCCTTGCTGTTGATAGCGGGCATTCTGGGGTTAAATGGCTTTAAAATCGATCGAGAATACCAGCGTGGTGTTATCTTTCGCCTAGGGCGTTATCAAGACACCAAAGGCCCCGGACTGTACTGGATCATTCCCCTAGTTGACCAAAAAATGCAGCTGGACATTCGCACCAAAACCGTCGATATCGCCCCGCAAGAAACTGTCACCGCCGATAATGTCACAATTAAGGTTAATGCGGTTCTCTACTATCGCATTATCGATCCTAGCAAAGCGATTAATAAAGTCGAATCCTATTCTGCGGCCGTTTACCAAGCGGCCATGACCACTTTAAGAAATGTAGTTGGTCAAAATCGTCTCGATGATGTCTTGCAAAAACGAGACAAAATTAATCAAGCAGTCCAACAAATTGTCGATGAAATTAGCGAACCTTGGGGCATTGATATCGAACGGGTGGAGATGAAAGATGTGGAAATTCCCACCGCTATGCAGCGAGCTATGGCCAAGGAAGCGGAAGCATTGCGAGAAAAACGCGCCCGTTTGATTAAAGCTGCCGCAGAACAGGAAGCCTCCTTAAAATTAGCGGAAGCTTCCCGATTAATCATGGAAAATCCCGCCGCTTTGGAATTACGCCGCCTACAAATGTTAACGGAAATTGGAGCGGAAAATAACACCAGTACCATCATTATGATCCCCTCCGATATCTTAAATCTTGCTCAAAAATTAGCCGAAAAACCATCACAAAATGGCTCAATTGTCAATAGCCAAAAGGGTTAATTTTCTCCGGTGTGTTAGGTTGGTTTAACACACCTAAAATTGCTAATCAACGCATGGTGACGAATTCCTCAGCAGCACTGGGATGAATGCCGACTGTGGCATCAAAATCGGCTTTTGTCGCCCCCATTTTTACGGCAATGGCTACTCCTTGAATAATTTCGGCGGCGTGATCTCCCACCATGTGCGCTCCGAGAATTTTACCACTTTCCTGATGGACAACTAATTTCATCAAAGTTTTGTCCTCTCGGTCTGGTAAAACATTGTAACCGGGGCGGAATTTAGACCGATAAACTTTAATTCCCGTGTCACCATATAGGTTTTTTGCTTGCAATTCTGTTAATCCCACTGTCGCCGCTTCAGGAGTAGAAAATACTGCCGAGGGAACGTTTTCATAACTCATTAACCGGGGTTTATTACCAAAGACTGTATCGGCAAAAGCTCGCCCCTGATTAATGGCCACGGGAGTTAAATTAATTTGATCAGTACAATCGCCCACGGCATAGATATTATCTTCGCTGGTTTGGCTATACTCGTTGACGACAATTGCCCCGTTTTTTACCTCGACATTGACATTCTCTAAGCCCAATTTTTCCAGCTTAGGGATTCTTCCAGTAGCGGCTAATCCTAGGGCATCAACAAATAAGATTTCTGAGATTTCTTTACCCTGAATATGTACTTTTAAACCCGCAGCAGTTTTCTCGATCGAAGTGGGGAAAGTTTGGGGCATAATTTTAATTCCCTGACGGATCATTTCCGCTTGAATCTCATCGCGGATATCCTCATCAAACCCTCTTAAAATCTTGTCTTTACGGATTAACTGCACCACTTCTGTCCCTAATCCGTGCATAATACCAGCAAATTCTACCCCAATATATCCTGCCCCTAAAACTATAATTCTTTTCGGTTGTTCTGGCAGTTGAAACATGGCATCAGAAACTACCGTATGTTCGATCCCCGGAATATCAGGTTTAACGGGATGTCCCCCCACGGCAATTAAAATTTTATCGGCAGTAATTTTCTCGTCTCCCACCTCTAGGGTATGGGTATCAATAAACTTGGCATAATTAGGAAAAATCGTCACTTGAGAATTATCGAGCATCTTTTGATAAATGCCATTCAAACGTATAGTTTCCTGATTAACGGCACTAATTAATTTTTGCCAATTTAACTGACTCTCTACTGGACTCCAACCGTAACCTTCCGCATCCTTAAATAGTTGCGGAAAACGACTAGAATAAACCATTAATTTTTTGGGAATACAACCGCGATTAACACAGGTTCCTCCCAAACGATCGTATTCTGCTAATCCCACTTTTGCCCCGTATTCGGCTGCCCGTCTAGCGGTGGCAATACCACCAGAACCACCACCAATCACCAATAAATCAAAATCATAACTCATAAAAACATCCTCGCAAATGAATAGAAGTTTGACGGAATCAAGAAACTTTTTTGGCAAAAAGGGGAGCGAATATCTCGGATCAATCCCTAACTGAATCTATCGAGTAACTAGCAGAATATGGTCACTAATGCTGCTAAATTAGAGTCAATTTACCTACTGCCAAGACTTAATTCTATGCTAACACGCCGCTCGAAATTATCTTTTCTCTTGGGGACTTGTTCCCTATTTCTCTGGGTAAACCATCCCGTCACCCTCGCAACCCCCATCAGTCAAGACAATTCCCCCCCTTCCCAGTTTATCTGTCCAGCAGACTTAGCCACCAGGATCGATCGCATTTTGGCCCGACCCGATTATCAAGGCGCTTATTGGGGAATTTTCGTAAAATCCCTTAATTCTCAGGAAAATCTCTATAGTCTCCACGAAAATAACTTTTTTACTCCCGCTTCTACTGCGAAATTATTAACCACTGCCGCCGCTTTCAGCAAATTTAACCGCGATTATCGTCTGAAAACCCCCATTTTAGCCCAGGGCAACCCCCCCGATTTAGAAACTTTAACCTTAGTCGGGAGGGGAGATGCAACCATAACCACAGAAAAGTTAGAAAAATTAGCAGAAAAGTTAAAAGCACAGGGAATTAACTCAATTTATCGCTTAATTGTCGTTGCTAGTCCTTTTGTCGTCTCCGATAGTCAAAAAACCTGGGAATGGGAAGATGTCTTTTTTGACTATGCTGTACCCGCTTCTAGCTTGGTTTTAAACGAAAATTCCGTCACTTTAAAGCTTTTACCGCGACAATTGGGGCAAAGCTTAGATTTACAATGGTCTGATCCCATTGCCGCTAAACAATGGCTAATTGAGAATCAAACCAGCACCGCAGCGCAAGGAAGCCCGAATACTCTGGCAATTAAGGGCAATTTAGCCAATAATCGCCTGATTATCACTGGTTCTCTGGCTATTGATAGTCAAGATGATTTTAATTTAGCTATTCCCCAACCCTCGGAATATTTCCTGGCTCGCTGGCGTAATATCCTTGAAAAAGCGGGAATTACCGTTAAAAACGCAGAAATTAGTTCACAGATTCTCGGCCATGAGATCACCAATTTAGAATCAGAACCCCTAGCATATTTGGTGGAAAAAGTCAATAAAAATAGCGATAATTTACTAGCCGAAACCCTACTACAAATGCTCGGCGGTGTCTCGGGATTGCAAGAAACTTTAACAAAACTGGGAATTAACAGCGATAGTTATAAAATCGGCGACGGTTCGGGGCTATCACGACAAAACCTAATTAAACCCAAGACTTTAGGTCAAATTTTACAACTAATGGCAGAAAATCCTGATTATCGGCGTTCTTTAGCCATTGGCGGCGTTGATGGCACTTTAACCAATAGATTCCGCCAGACTCCCCTAGAAGGACGATTACAGGCAAAAACCGGGACTTTAACCGGAGTTATCGCCCTCGCGGGTTATCTAGCAACCGCCGACAATCAACCCCTAATCTTTAGCATAACCGTAAATAACAGCGATCAACCCGCCACCACCCTCAGAAACGGCATCGATGAGGTGATTTTGCTCCTAGGACAGTTAAAACGCTGTTAATCTTCAGGAGACAGGAGATAGGGATTTGGGGATTTGGGGAGATAGGGATTTAGGGAGATAGGGAAATTTCAGCTAAATTCCCCCACTACCCCAACACCCCAACACCCCACTACCCCAACACCCCAACACCCCACTACCCCAACCCGCAACTAATTCGATCGAGTCAATTAATCACAGAAGACTGTATACTTTTGTAAAAATTGCTTCTAGCTGACCTGTAGATTAATCGACGGAGTTATTGATATATGTATATAGTTCAGGTTGCCTCTGAGTGCGCCCCAGTGATTAAAGCTGGGGGATTGGGGGATGTGGTATATGGATTGAGTCGAGAATTAGAAATTCGCGGTCATTGCGTGGAGCTAATCCTACCCATGTATGATTGTATGCGCTACGACCAAATTTGGGGCTTACACGAGGCTTATCGGGACCTGTGGGTACCTTGGTACGGTGGGGCAATTCACTGTAACGTTTTTTGTGGTTGGGTACACGGGCGCTTGTGTTTCTTTATTCAACCCAATTCGGGCGATAATTTCTTTAATCGCGGTACTTACTACGGTTGTAAAGACGATAATATGCGTTTTGCCTTCTTCTGCAAAGCCGCTTTAGAATTTTTGCTCAGAAGTAATAAACGTCCCGATATAATTCATTGTCACGACTGGCAAACTGGTTTAATTCCGCCCTTACTTTTTGAAATTTATAAATATCATGGTATGGGCAATCAGCGCGTTCTCTACACCATCCATAACTTTAAACATCAAGGATTTGCTGGTGCGGAAATTCTCTGGGCAACAGGATTAAATAACGATACTTACTACTTTAGCTATGCCCGAATGCGCGATAACTTCAATCCTTTTGTGATTAATTTTATGAAAGGTGGTATCGTCTTTTCCAACTATTTCAACACCGTCTCACCCCACCATGCTTGGGAAGCACACCACACCGATGTTAGTTACGGTTTAGGTCATACAATTCACCTGCATCAACACAAATTTACTGGCATTCTCAACGGTTTAGATTACAATATCTGGAACCCGGAAGTGGATAAATTTATTGCTGCACCCTATGGTATTGATAACTTCTCCGAGAAGGCACGCAATAAGAAGGCACTGCGAGAAAGACTCTGGTTAAGAGATGAACCAGAAAAGCCCTTAATTTGTTATGTCGGTCGTTTAGATGACCAAAAAGGCGTACATTTAGTTCACCATGCCATGTATTATGCCTTAGCTCGCGGGGCGCAATTTGTCCTCCTAGGTTCCGCCACCGAATCGTTAATTAATAACTGGTTCTGGCACGAGAAAAATCACCTAAATAATAACCCTGATGTCCATATTGAATTGGGCTTTAATGAGGAATTATCTCACCTCATTTATGCGGGGGCCGATATGATTGTGGTTCCCAGTAATTTTGAACCCTGCGGACTGACACAAGTAATCAGCTTAAAATACGGAACCGTTCCCATCGTCCGGGGAGTTGGTGGTTTAGTTAATACGGTTTTTGATCGCGATTATGATACCTATCACCAACCCGAAGAACGCAATGGTTTTGTCTTTTTTGATCCCGATAATAATGCCCTCGAATCAGCTATGTCCCGGGCATTGGAATTGTGGTACACTCAACCGGAAGAATTCCAAAAATTAGCGATTCAAGGCATGGAATGCGATTACTCTTGGAATGGCCCCGGGGAAGAATACGTTGCCCTGTATGAAATGATTCGCCACAAATAAGCTTTCTTGTCTCTAGCAATTCCCTGGCAGTTGTCAACAGAAATTCAAGGAATAGATTTGTTGAAATTTCCAGGGTAATTGCTTTAGTTCTGACCGACTCTTAACCCCACCAACAAACTTTTTTAGTAAACCCTACCTAGTAGAGCAGAAATGTTAACTTTGCTTGGTATTCTTGGGTGAGGGGATGACTAACTCCTAAAATCTGAAATATGGCTAACATGGCTTTTCTTGCCCCATCCTGACGATATTTTCTACTTTCTTCCACTACGCTGATCAGTTTATCTAAAGCGGCGGCATAATCTTCTTTTAATGCGTAATTAATCCCAGTAAAAAATATCGAATCGAGGGGATTATTTTCTGATTTTAACTGTTGAAATTCTAGGAGAGTTTTCCATCCTTTGATAACAGGATTTTCCTCTTTAATAGCACTGATTAATCGGTAAGCGTCAGACCATTTTTCTAGACGCATGAGAAATTTTACCGCCATAATAACTAATCGCGGTTCGTTGGGATATTTAGGAAAAAGACGATCAAATAATTGTTTAGCTGCGGGCAAATTATCGAGAGCAATCGCTTCTTGTATTTCTGCTAATCCTGTTTCTAATTCCGATTTTAAATCGAGACGGGAAAATAAGTCTCTAATTTGTTCTTCTGGCAAAGCACCAACAAAACAGGGTAACACTTCTCCCTTGCTGACAATTCGCACATCGGGAACTCCTTCCACATCGTATTGTTCGGCTAATTCGGGATTTTTATCTATATCTATTTTGGCCAGGATAAAATTATATTCGCTTGCCAGTTTTTCTAGCATCGGTTTTACCAATTTACAGGGTCCACACCACAGGGCATAAAAGTCTAAAATCACTGTATTTAGATAGGATTTCTCGATCACTTCACTGTCAAAATTTGTCCCATCTACCTCGATAGAATATCCCATCTATTTCTCCTCTAATCACTTATTTTTCAGCTGGTTTTGTCTCACTTATCTCTTTTATCCAAAGGGCTAATCCTCCCCCTCGTCCCCGGGCTGCCATCATTGTTTCTGTGATCAAAAAATAGGCAAAAAATGCCTGTTTTTTGATGCTTTCCTGATAAAAATTAGCTTCGCTTACCTGGCCATTTCTAATAAAACCAGAATAGAGAGAGCGATTAAATAGGGTTAGGTTGAGCCGGGTAAAATCAAAGGCAAGAAGACGGGTTTTAGGAAAAAACTTAACCGGACCGCTTACGGATAGTTTTACTGCCCCTAAAACTATCTGATTGCTGACGCTTCCAGAGATAAATTCTCCCGGTTCTAAACTCTCATTTCTTTGGTAAGAGATGGTAATTTTTAACCAGGATGGTAGATAGCGACCCTTACCTAAAACGATTCCCGCTCTCTTTTTCGCTTTTTGAGTTCCCGTGATAAAGTATAATCGCCAAGTACCGACTAAAGCCGCAAAAGTAAGATTTTCTTTAGTTTTTTTAGTGTTTTTTTCTTTTGTTAAGAGAAATTCTAGCAATTGAGAGACAGGGGGGCGATTATTGTCCTCAAGTATTAGGGGTGAGTCGAGATTTCTAACCATGATTTCAGACAGTGCCAAGATATTTTAGCTGAAGCTACCGAACTCGAAAAAGCG
This sequence comes from Microcystis sp. M179S2, assembly GCF_020245805.1. Lineage (NCBI taxonomy): Bacteria > Bacillati > Cyanobacteriota > Cyanophyceae > Chroococcales > Microcystaceae > Microcystis > Microcystis sp. M179S2. The sequence continues at coordinate 19,297 of NZ_JADBUE010000209.1, forward strand.
AGCGATAAACCGGTTGACCCTTATTATAAGTGGACTTTTCCCTCTCCGTCGGTACGGGGAAAATATTTTCCGCTAACCAGGGGGTTTGATGTTGTCGAACAAAATGGGGATGTGCTTGAAATCTCTCGGTCATTTCCAGGGCGATCGATTCCACATCCGACTGTAAAAAAACCCAGCCCCCAGCTACCATATACTTAGCCAAAGCTATGACTAATTCTGGCTGCACAACCCGACGCTTGCTGTGACGCTGTTTAAACCAAGGATCGGGAAATTGAATCGACACCCAAAATAACTTATCTGCGGGCAAAGATTGCAGTAAAATTTCTGGGGCAACATTCATATTGCCAAAAACAAAAGCGAGATTACTTAATCCTAACCTTTCCCGTTCCTGATTCGCTTCAATTACCAAAGGTTGACGAATTTCAATCCCCAAAAAATTAATTTCTGGCTCTACTTGGGCCATTTGTAACAAAAATTTACCCCGCGCACAACCAATGTCAAGATGAAGAGGTTGCGTCAGATCCTGATAAACTTGATCCCAATCGGGGGGATCGATCGGATGGCGATATTTATGACTTAAGGGATTGACGTGCTGACGAACGCGAACTTTAGCCAAAGATATTTTCTCCTCATTTCTCCTCGATCGATCTAGTTTACCGATATTTAGCCCAATTGCGTGCGATGAATTTCCGTTTCGCCATTCTCAGCGATCCTCATATCGCTTTACCCACAACCATTTTGAACCATTCTAATCGCTTTCATCTGGTGGAAGTGAGTATTCCCGCTTTAAAAATTGTTTTAGACCATCTCATCACCCTTAACCTCGATTTTCTGCTGATTGCTGGCGATTTAACCCAAGATGGTGAACCAGAAAATCATCGTTGGTTAGCCGATTGTTTAGCCACTTTACCCTTCCCCGTCTATGTGGTGCCGGGTAATCATGATGTTTTGAGTTTAACCGCAACAGAAAACCAGATCGGTTTAGCAGATTTTCCCTTTTATTATCAACAATTTGGTTACAGCCATCCCGAACAAATATACTACCAAAAAGAAATTTTACCCGGAGTGCAATTAATCGGTCTTAATTCTAATCAATTTGATGAGCAAGGTAAACAAATTGGCAGTTTAGATGCAGAACAATTGCATTGGTTAAAACAGATTTTACCCGCGCTAAAAAACGATCTAGTGATGGTGATGATCCATCATAACGTTATCGAGCATTTACCCGGACAAAGCAATCATGAATTAGGTAAACGCTATATGTTGGCTAATGCGGTAGAACTGCTCGATATACTACAGGAAAACGGCGTAAAATTGTTGATTACTGGCCATCTCCACGTGCAAGATCTGGCTTTTACTAGAGGTATCTATGAAATTACCACCGGTTCCCTCGTCAGTTATCCCCATCCCTACCGGGTGCTAGAATATTGCGAAAACACGGTTGAATTAGCCATAGAATCCTTTCATCTGCAAAATATACCCGGATGGGAGAATTTACCCGCTATTTCTCGGCAATGGTTAGGCGATCGCTCTTATCCTTTTATGATGCGTTTGTTAACCTGCCATCCCCTCAATCTTCCCATGAGTCTAGCGGAGGAATTAGCCCCGAAATTACGAAATTTTTGGGCAGATGTGGCCAAAGGTGACACAATCTTCGATTTTAGCGATTTTCCGCCCCTAGTACGCCGTTATTTTTACGCTTTCAGTGCCATCGATCCCCTCGGTAATCCTCATTTTATCGACAATCAAGCCGTAATTAGTTTCAAGCATCAGTTCAGTTATCGGCGCTCAAACTTGCTGGTGGAGATGGGAGAATAGCTGCAACAAATAATTAACTATAGCTTATAGTTAAGGTACGCGACCGCTATCTTGGCAGAAAATATCAAAAAAAATCAATGGAAGCAATTAAAAAGGAATTGAAAAAAATCGGTTCTCTTGCCCTGTTTTTTTTCTTGGCTTTCGGTTATATTCTTCTGATCATGAAATTATTTCTGGAAGAATATTCGATTACTACCTACGTTTTGGGTAAAGCGAGCTTAGGGGCGATCATTGCGGCAAAAACCGTGGCCATTCTCGACGCAGCCATGAAGCTAGAATGGTTAGAAAATCGACCCCGTTACCTTAGCATTCTGTATCGAACCTTTGTTTATACCCTAGCAGCACTGATTCTCGGCTCGATCGAGGGTTTTCTGGAAGCTTATCGGGGAACGCGGGTGATTTCGGAGGCAATGGCTAAATTTTGGCAAAGGGAAAGTTTCTCTCAAATCCTTGCGGTTACTCTCTGTCTCGCAGTGGTTTTTTGTCTCCATAATCTCTGGCAAGAAATCGATCGCTATTGGGGTAAAGGCACATTGAGAAAATTTTTTCTCGGTCGCTCCTAAAGTACAGCAGTTATCTTAATGGTGAGATAGCAAGTTTTCCTTTTGGGATTTTTCCCACTTGCCACACCCCTAAGGGAAAATTTTTGATTTTTGCCGGGAATCTGATATTAACCAAGTTTCTGCGATCGCCCTATCTACCTGCTGTCCGCCCTATCTTTCGCGGGCAACCCCTGCTAGGATAAAATACGGGTGAAAAATTGCTAATCCAAGGAGTACAGACGTGATTGAACCTTTAGTGCTAGGGATTGTCCTAGGCTTAATTCCCATTACCCTAGCGGGTTTGTTCGTTGCCGCCTACTTACAGTACAAACGGGGCAATCAATTCGGCTTAGACTAAATCTATCACGCCAATCCCCCGAATTGAGACAATCTCCCGTCAAGCTAGGCACTAGACGGGAGATTTTCCACAGGACAAATTTGCCGCTTAACAGATTGTGGCTGCCGGCGTTGCCATCCCCGCAAAACTTATCTGTCTTATTGGGAAAGCGATCGCCAAAAAACCAAAGGCTACACGGCTGTTAAACTAGGAAAACGAATAACGGTTTCTGTATATTCGGGAACCCATCCGGCGGTACTGGTGAAGTAACGCACTGCTTTAACTCGTTTACTGGCAGTGAGGTGAAACCAGTGTTCGCTATGGGCGGGAACATTGATATATTCTTGAGGTTGAATAGTTAATTCCCCCTGAGAACCATCGGCAAAGACAAAGCCAAAAACCCCCTCCCCATCAATGATATAACGCACCTCATCGTCGGCGTGGGTGTGACAGCGCTCGAATTTGGCCAGTAAAGTGTCGAGATTGGGAATTTCAGGGTGTAAAACGATTAAATCTCTGGCTTGATAACCCGCTTCTTGTTTAAGTTGCTCAAAATAACCGTCTAAGCTGGTTAAAACTATTTCTTTTTCTTCGTCAGTGAGAGAAGCTTGTTTAAGTAGCTGACGAGTGGCTTCGTTTTCGATCGGCCAATAGTTTAAAGTGACATTTAATTTGGCCAATTCCAGACTAATATCGGCTAACTGGGTATAGGTTGTCCCATTCTCTAAGCGTAGTATCGCCATTGGTTATCATCCTCAAGATTACTTTTTCTATTTTAAAGTTTTCCAGAGAGAAGCCGCTCGATTTTTTGCCCCTCGATCCCTTGCCAGTTCCTAGGATTTTCTGCTCAAAAATGCTATTATATTCTATATATGGGGAATTAGCTCAGTTGGTAGAGCGCTGCGATCGCACCGCAGAGGTCAGGGATTCGAGTTCCCTATTCTCCATTTTCCAGAGATATTAACCGCTTTTCAAGGTTCAAGAAAGATTATGAACCAGTCTCAACTTCCCAAAAAGGCGTTACTTTTATTTCTGGGGAGAATAGCAGAGGATTACTGACAGAAAAGCTAAAAGATTTGACTTGTGGTGGTAATTTTCCTTGAAAAAATGCCATTAATTCCTGATCATTTCTCGGTAAATGACTAAGGATAACTCCATTAGCTGAATTGTCTTGAAGAAAGCGAAAATTGGCTTGAGTTCCATCGAGATAATTAACGTTAATTATCACGGGAGGGATTCTAAAGAGTTGTTTGACTATTTTACCCAACCAAGAATATTCAAATTTAACTTGAACACGAGTAATCCCACTATTACGAGTAGGTAATTCATAGACTTGATCCCAAGTAACATTAGTAGTCTCTCCTAGAGGGGTTGGAATGCAACGACTGACTTTTTGTTTTTCTAGAAGATAAAAGTTGGTTTTGATTGCGGGGACTTGGAAGGGCGAATTTACCGAGTCAAGTTGATAATTACAAACCACATAGGAAAAGGCTTTAGGTTCATCAAAAAAAGGATGTCTGCCATCAATAGCTTGAAAGTGATAAATCAGATAATCTCTGGGAGATTGAGATAAGCTTTGATAATTTAGTTCATCCAGTTTTTCTGTATAAGCAGAATAGGATTGAATAATCGGCCGCGGTTTCCAATTAAGCTGATTGCCCGGAATAAGTGAAAATTCCCAGGGAATTATATCAATAGTTTTGCCTTGCACTTTTTCCAGCACAGAATCGGGTATTTTGGTAGCGGCAGCAATGACTTGTAAATTTTGAGTTGTACTCTTTTCACCTCGCATTTTTAATTCTGTGGGATTAAGCATAGAGGAAATGACAACCCCAATATTATTAGCCACCCTATCGGGACTGAAATTACTCCACTTGCGAGCATTTTCCAATATAGTCCAATTAGGACTAGAGGTGATAATAATACATCCCAAAAAAATTATTCCCCAAGCACAATAAGCAATTTTCTTAAACCGATATTTTTTAATAATTGTTGTATAGAGAGAAGCTAAGAGAATAACCACAAGTGTAAAAACAACAACGTGAGCATCTTGCCTAACGAATCCATGCTTAAATGATAAAAACACAGGAAAAATATAGGCAATAGCCAGACTAATTTTTTGGTCTATAATTGCCAAGAACATTAAAAGCAAACTTAAGGCAAAGCAGAGCAAAGCAATTAGTAAACGCGGGTAATTTCCTACAATACTCATCCCACTGGAATAACCAGAAGAAATTTGCCAAGAATTGCTTAAATATCCCATAAGAGAGGGAAAATTATTTAGATTAATTGTTTGGAGGAGAAGTAACCCATAAAGCCCATAAAATACTAACAGAGGTAACAAGTTAAGTAAGTGATTCTGGTTAAATAGAAGATAGATTTTGCCTTTGATCCCCCCTGCCCCCCTTAATAAGGGCGGTGCCGATAGGCGGGCAGATCTGACGATAAACCAGAGAGTTAAAGCCACTCCTCCAGCAATGCAAAGATTAACTATAATATGAATAAAGGCTCGGTTATAAGAGGCTGGATAGAGAAAAATAAAGGCAATGGAAGGAATGCTTAAAGTTAAGTTAATACCAGCGAGAACATTTTTTATAACTATCGATGGTGACTTTTGAAAATATCCCCGAATAATATTAACAAATATGTAGATAAACAGGCTGCCTGCTAGATAAATTCCTAAAGTTAGTTTGGTGAGTATAGAGAAACCAGTGATCATGCCAATAGCTATAGCTAAATAATTGATGTACTTTTGAAAAAAGTTATCAAAAGACATGAGTATCAAAAGGATAAATGTTATCTGATAATCAACAGTAAAGCCGATACTGTTGTAGGGATTTCCTACTAGGGTAGCAAAAATAATTGACAGCACAAAAACTATTTGATTGCTATAGTCCTTGATAAATAATAATCTGAGAATAACTACTGCTAATAGACAAAGGTGTATCAACCAGCGAAAATAGATAATTTGGGAAAAGTTGTGATTTAAAGATGTGCCATGAACCAGATAGCCTAGGGGTCCATAGGTGAAGATAATATCTTGTCCAAAAATTAACTGTTTATGGGCAGCATCACTAATAGCAAAAGCCCAAGAAGCATCTAAACCAATTTCTAGCCAATCAATAATAGGCAAATTTGCCAGAAAAAAGTAGGCAGTAATGATAATTAGTATTCCTTTGACTAATACAGGTGAATCGAGAGATTTTTTCTGCATAATTGTTCAGTTAAAAAATACCTTTTAATTCCTTTTCATAGGTGTGAATCCAATCAAAAATATCTTGGATTAATTTTCTACCGTCTCGCTGGGGTTGCCATCCAGTTATAGAACTGATTTTGCGGGAATCAGTGATAAAAATTGGCATATCTCCGGTGCGATTTTCGGGAATTGCCTCAATCATTATACTATTGCCCGTGATTTCTTGACATAGTTTTGTAGTTTCATAAAGGGACAAGGAAAAATCTTGCCCACCCCCCACATTAAAAGTCTGCCCTTTGAATTGTTCTAAATTAGCAATCTGAATATCGATTAAATCGAGTAAATCAGCTACATGAAGAAAATCTCTAACCTGTTTCCCTGTACCCCCATAACCGATATATTTTAAGGACTTCTGAAAGTAATGATTAGCTACCCAAAGGGCAAAAACTCCCTGATCAACTTTTCCCATTTGCCAAGGACCAGTTAAAACTCCACAGCGATTAATTAAAGTTCTTAATCCGTAGGCATCCCCATATTCATTAATAATCAATTCCGATGCTAACTTAGTGGAACCGTAGAGAGAACGGGGCAAATCTAAGGGAAATTGTTCCGCGATACCAAAAGCAGAAACCCCAGGTAAATTTTGCTGTTCAGATAACTGAAAACGAGTATCTGTTTCTGTATAGTTTAATTGATTAAGATAGGCGATAGGATAAACTCTGCTGGTGGAGAGAAAAATAAAATCTGCTTGGGTTTGTCTAGCTAATTCTAAACAGTTAATCGTTCCAATTAAGTTTGTTTGCAAAACGTAGCCAGGGGAAGTATAACCAGCTAAAACGGAAGGTTCTGCCGAACATTCTAGGATTAAATCCACTGGCAAAGCGGATGCTTCTAAGTCTTCCGCATTTCTGACATCTCCATGAACAAACTCAATTCCCGCCTGTTTGAGACGGGGAATATTTAACTCGGAACCGCGACGTTTTAAGTTATCTAAGGCGATAATTTTCCAATCGGGATAACGTTGGGCTAATCCTAAACCTAAGGAACTGCCCACAAAACCCGCACCACCAGTAATTAACATTTGTCTAGTCATCAAAAATACTCCTCTAGATAAGTAATTATCTAGCCACTTGATTCTTTTTCTGTTTGCGCTTATAGTCGCCTCTAGAAAGGTGTTTTTCTAACCAGATAGAGAGAACTATAAATAAATAACGACTACCCATTTCCTTGAGTTTTAACTTGGAAACCCCTGGAGTACGATCATGTTATCGGGAGAGTCAGAATTATCTGCCATTGCTACCGCAACCGCATCGCCGCTAAAATTTTCTAATCCACAGCGCACCGCCAAACCAAAACCGTTGGGATAATAGTTATTGATGTAGCGAATCCGAGGATTTTCTTGGTTAATTTTTTGCATAACTGCTTCAGTGTTATCTTGGCTATTGTCATTAACAACTAGGATTTCATAGTCAATTTTATCCTCTTCTAAACGTTCAGACATTATAGGAAATATCTTACACAATCTTGGCCAGATACGCAAGACGGCTGACCACTACTACCGAATCACTACCGGGATTAGCTATTAGTCCCTAACAGGACAGGGAATCGGATGATCGATTTAGGAAGACCTAGTATTTGCTAATCATTAACTAGAGGGCGATCGCATAGTAGACAACAAAATGAGCAAAATTCTCAAACTCATAAATAGCAAGGATTACAGACAAAAGTAACATTTTATGAAGATAGACTTGACAAAATCAACGCAGCCTTAAATTGTCGGGAATGAGTCAATCCCTAGAGCTTTTGCATAAGTCGAGACAAAATAAGATAAAATGGTTCGGCAGTTTAAGATTGAAAGATGACTGACGAACAAGTAAAAACTTTGTCGAGTGTATCCAGACACATTTAAGGATATGGTGACAGTCCTGGCAGGCGAGAATATCGCACCTATTCTTGATTTGCGTGGGATTCAACTTACACAGTGACAGATATTTTGAGAAAGATTTCTGTCATTCCCGTTACTTGGCAAAACTGGGCTACGGAAGTATCCAAACTAAAACTTAAAGAGATGGGAAGTAGATAAATATTTATCGTGCCTTATGCCTGGCTCGAAAAACATTTATCTAGAGGTGATTATCTTCACCAGAAGAATTGATCAGCAATTTGGAGTAAACCCTAGATAATTTAATTATGATATTCTTTCAACTTGTAGTTATCGCAGCAACCGCACTTGCTATCACTTTTTCCCTTGGCTATATAGTCTTGCGTGCAGTTACTAACTTAACAGTCAAGGAATGTCTGGCACTTGCAGGGGCCTGTGGTATGGCTTTACAGGGAGCGATTGCCTTCATCGGCTTTCTACTGGGCCTTTCAGGACGTAATTTCTTTATCCTGACCACCGTGGCTCTATTTACCATAGCTATAGCCTTACTACTGCGGAAGCCAAGGAAGACTGAGCCGACTGGGAATTATTCTTGGCTGTACCTGTTGATTGTGTTTTGGACAACTCTAGTTGGCATACAGTTGTTCGTCCTGATCTATAGTGGTGCTAACTGGTATGGCGACTGGTGGATGCACTACGATCTTGCCCAAGTCTACCTAGGACAACAGGCAACTGATACTATTTATTTTAACCGTTACATCGTCTCATCTCGCACGCCTTTGTTCAATCTTTTTTCGAGCTACTATCTTGGTCTTTTGGGAAATCAATTTAGTATCTATCAATTAAGCTCAATATTGCCAGAAGTTTTTTTATTAGCAATGATTCCGTTGCTATTGCGCCCCTACCAGGTAACAATAGCAGTTATCCTAGTGGCTTTCAATGGTCACATGAATAGCACCAGCATTTATCCTTGGCCGAAGATACTTGCTTCCTTATATGTAATTACCGCCATCTATTTTTATCTCGACCTGAGAAAGAATTCCAGGAGGACTTTGTTCTCTCAATCTGCTGTTGGTTGGGGCTTAAGTTCTGGATTAGCGATGCTTAGTCACCCATCAACCCTTTTTTATGTAGCCGCTATGGTTGCCGACAATATCTGGATAAACCGCCACAATTTTGTTAACGTATTACGGCAATTATTGGTTCCCCTATTGATAGCATTTGTGACGTTACTACCCTGGATATTGTGGGGCATAAGCGAATATGGCTTGCCAGAATTCTTGCGAGCTTTATCTAACACCACAGGCAGCATGAGTACCATCGAAAGAGTGATGAATGCCCTTGGCAATCTGACCAGTACACTTGTGCCTATTCCCCTAGGGAAGGCCTTGATTAGTTTCAATACAAATAACCCAATCATAGGACAGATTGGCAATCCATGGCTGAGGTTTTATTATAATGTTCTGCCCGGTGCCTTGAACATAACCATAACTTGCTTGCTCTTATTCGAAGGAGTTAGACGATATTTCCGGAAAAGTTCTTTGCAGTCTATATTGCCAAATTCACTCTTTTTGTTGGTAATCGTCTTTGGGTTTTTAGGTGGTTGCCTGCTGCAACAGGGCTTTAACACTGGCGGTCTAGTTGGTGAGAGCATGACTCCTATAGTCTTTCTTCTCTTGTTAGTTGCCAGTGAATACTTTTATGATCTAGGTGTTAAGTTTCGCCAACTTTTCTTGCTGATTCTTACAGGCGAGTTCTTGATTTCCCGTGGACTTCACTTAGTTTTTCTGGGAATAGGGCATCCCTTTATTTGGGATGACAATTTGAGTCTAAAAAACGATAAAAACCTTGTCTTTGCCAGAGATATTATCGCAACTCCCTGGCTGGGTTTTCTGATTACTACATTGTCCTTTATACTATTATTAGTAATTGGATTGAAAGCCTGTTCAAGAGAACAACGCACTTCTAATTAGGGCTTGCTGAAAAAGTTTTTCGTGGTGGCAGGGTGTGGGGTTTTACCGATTTTGAGGTGGTCAATTACCCAATTTTCAGGGAAAAAGTACCTGAATTTTCCCCCCAATCACTCCAAGGGTCGGCACTTTTTGATTTCCAAAAGGTCTAAAAGTCTTACCCAACAAGGTTTTTAGATTTATTCAGCAAGCTCTAATTAGGGTTTGCGGCAAAAAGTAGGGGCGAAGCATTCGGATAGAAAATCTCCGGTTTCACCGATAGGTTATTGCCCGAATGCTTCGCCCCTACAGGACGCGGGCCGATGAAGACGCAAGGTTTTGAAGCACGATTCTCTCAAAATATTGCACCTGTTTCACGAGAAAAGCCACAAAACCCTTACCTTGCCTACATTTCACATTTATTCAGCAAGCCCTAATTAA
>NZ_JADBUE010000021.1:0-12668 GCF_020245805.1 Microcystis sp. M179S2
CGTTATTTACCCCAAAGCAGTGAAGCGAGTCCGACAAAAAAGCCAATTACCGGCCGCTATCTTTGCTGAAAGCTGCCCCTATAGTCCCGAACAAATCCTCGATTCCGATTTTCTCCCCTGAAATTCTGGCAGATTTTTTCAGAAAACCCCTTGACAAATCCCCGCCCTTGACAGATACTTATATGTAGAATGGGAATCCGTGCCTGCCTGCAAACCCTCTTTTTTCAGGTCAAATAAGCGTCAAAAAAATAAAAACCCGATACCTGACCAATACCAAAGACTTATAAGAACAAGACTATCTTGCTTGGTTAGAAGAAACGGCCCAACAACTGCGACAAAGACGAACAGATGTATTAGATTGGGGAACCAACAGAGACATAAAGTAGATAGTTATCCCCTGCAATTACTCATTCATCTGCTTCTCTACCAATACCGGCCAATGTCTTTCCTACCGGCCAAATTCTGGCAGATTTTTTCAAAAAAATCCTTGACAAATCCCCGCCCTTGACAGATACTTATATATATAATGGGAATCCGTGCCTGCCTGCAAACCCTCTTTTTTTAGGTTAGATAAGCGTCAAAAAAATAAAAACCTGATAACCGATCCCTAACTACCTATAAGCTTTTCACCCAATCACTAATCAACCGGTTAACCTCTGTGGGAATTTCATCGTGGGGACAATGACCGGCAGTTAGATAATATTCTGTCAGAGAAGGATAGTATTGACGGAATTTGGCCCCGCGTTCCCTAGTATTCATCCAAGGGTCCCCTTCACCCCATAACATCAACAGGGGACAACTTAACTTTTGCAGGAGAATATCCACATTTTCCCCCCGGGGAGATTTAAACACAGAAGCAAAAACTTTGGCTGCTCCCGCATCCAGGGAAGGACGACGGATATCTTCTATTAACTGCTCAGTAATGGCACTGCGATCGAGATATACTTTCTCTAGGGTTTTGCGGATAGTTTTGGGTTGACGGGTATAGAGAAATAAGAGATAACTAGCCCAGGGTTGCAGCAAGACTGATCGCAGTAATTTTTGTGCTAAATTAGGCTGACGATTGCTTTCTGTATCGCTAAAGGGACCGGCACTATTGAGGAGAATTAATCCCCGAACATTCTCAGAGTGATTAGCAGCTACACAGAGAGAAGCGTAACCCCCCAGAGAATTACCCGCTAAAACCGTCGGTTGCCCCACAACTTCCTTGATAAAATCATTTAATTGTTGCTGCCAAAGATTGCCACTATAGACAAGATCCGGTTTAGCTGATCTACCAAATCCTAACAGATCGATCGCCCATACCTCCCATTCTGAGGCTAAACCTTGCACATTTTTTCGCCAATGGTCGGTGGAAGCGCCAAAACCGTGGACTAATAGTAACGGGGGTTTTCCCGCGACTCTAGTACCCGCTTGCACATAGTGTATAGAACTTCCTTGCCATTGCCAATTTTGCCTTGTCGTCAGGGCAGCTGTATTCATCGGCTGTTTTGTTAAGTAATGTGAATAATTCTTAGTCTAACCGATTGGGAAACTGGAGACAAAGCTAGAGATTTTTAGCCAAACCCCTTGACTGAAAAGGGAACTTGACATATGCTTATATATAGAGTGGAAATCCGTGCCTGCCTGCAAACCCTTCATTTTTGGGCAAATAACCCTAAAAAACACTCTCAAAAAAATCTTGAGCAGGATTAGTCTGCCGGTATGGGTGGCTAACCCTAGAGAATTACTCCTAAATAACAGCTATGAAGATTTTGACGATTTTACGGGGATTAATCGACGAAAATCCCTTAAGTCAGGCGGATCTAGAAGATTTACTAGAGATCGAATCCTTAAATTTTAGGGAGACTAACCCTCTCATCCTACAGGAAAGGGCGGAACTACTAATGATTCTCTGGCCGCGAGTCTGGCAAAAATGTCAGGAGTTAGGGATAAATCAGCCAAATCAGATTTTGATCAGCTGTTGGCGCTTTTGGATTCCTTGGGCGCTAGAGCTACGCAGCCACGCAAAACCGTTGATTCAAGGCATTTTGGCCCCTCAAGGCACGGGAAAGACCACCTTAACATCCATAATGTCGATTATTTTAGCCTATTTTGATTTAAAAGTAAATAATCTCTCTTTAGATGATATTTATAAGACCTATAATGAGCGAATAAAATTGCGTCAAAAGGATGAAAGATTGCGCTGGCGTGGTCCACCGGGTACTCATGATATAGCATTAGGAATTAAAGTTTTAGAACAGGTTTGTCAGCAAGAAAGTCCGATTTTAATCCCGCGTTTTGACAAGTCCCTGCATCGAGGACAAGGAGATAGAATTGCAGCGGAACAAGTGGAACGAGTTGATATTCTTTTTTTCGAGGGTTGGTTTGTGGGCATGAATCCAGTAGAAGAAACAGTCTTTGATCATGCCCCCGATCCGATTAATAGCGAAGAAGACCGACAATTCGCCAGGGATAATAATCAAAGATTGCGAGAATATCTACCCCTCTGGTCAAAAATCGATCGCTTACTGATTCTTTATCCCCTTGACTACCGTTACAGTTTACAATGGCGACAGGCAGCCGAAACAAAAGGAGGTATGACCCCATCAGAAATCGAGGAATTTGTCAAGTATTTTTGGAAAAGTTTACATCCGCAATTATTTCTCCCACCCCTGCTCAAACAAGCAGAGCTAGTGGTAGAGATTAATCGGGATCATAGTCTGGGAAAAATCAGTTATCAGTGAGCAGTAGGCAAGAGGCAAGAGGCAAGAGGCAAAAGAAAGAATCTGGCAATTCTCCTACCCAAAAAGAAGGTTAGAAACTAAGTCCATAAAATCTTCTAGCTTAACAAATTAGGTTTTAGATTCCGTCGAGTTAAAAGAAAGCTCCGAACTTGTCACTTAACAGACTGATAAGTAGTCGTGCAAAATTAATTTCCTAGTGAAGATAGGCAAGAGGCAAGAGGCAAGAGGCAAGAGCGGGGTTAGATATGTGTAATTAATTTTGCTTAGGTACTTAACTCCCATCTAATAACTGATAACTGATAACTGATAACTGATAACTGATAAAGCTTATGATTGAAGTCGAACATCTGAGTAAAATTTATGGTTCTACCACGGCAATCAGTGACGTGGATTTTACCGTAGAAAAAGGAGAAATTCTCGGTTTTTTGGGACCAAATGGAGCCGGAAAAACCACGACTATGAGGATTTTATCTGGTTATATTCCTGCCACAACGGGAACAGCAAGGATAGCAGGATACGATGTACATAAACAATCCTTAGAAGTGCGTCGTCGCATTGGTTATCTTCCTGAAAATCCCCCCTTGTATCCAGAGATGACCGTGGAAAGTTTTCTTGATTTTGTGGCACGGATTAAAGGCATCTCATCGGGGGATAGAAAAGCGCGGGTAGATTTAGTGTTAGGCAAATGTCAGTTACTAGAAAAAAGAAAAGTTATTATCCGCAAGTTATCCAAAGGTTATAAACAGCGTGTGGGAATTGCCCAAGCGATTGTACACGATCCACCGGTAATTATTTTAGATGAACCGACGGTAGGATTGGATCCGAAACAGATTATCGAGGTAAGAAATCTGATTAAAAGTTTAGCGGGAGAACATACAATTATTCTCTCCACTCATATTTTACCAGAAGTGAGTATTACCTGCGATCGAGCGACAATTATTAATCGGGGTCGCATCGTGGCCAATAATATTACTACCGCTACCCCTGCTGGTTCCAGTTATGAAATTGAGATCGAAGGTGATAGGGATTCCCTGCTAGAAATCCTGCAACAAATACCCCAAGTCGAACAAGCAGCAAAAGTCGGCGATAACCTGCTCAAAATTGTTGGTCAAGTGGGAACAAACCTAGGGGCAGAACTTGCTAGAATAGTTGTCAACAATGGTTATAACCTATTAGAAATGCGTCGCACCCGTAAAACCCTAGAAGATATCTTTCTGGAAGTAATCGGCAGCGGGGAAAGTAACCAGCAAGAGGAGAGACATGATCAATAATATCTGGGCGATTTTTCGCAAGGAATTTCAAAGCTATTTTACCGCCGCCAATGCCTATATCATTATGGGGATATTTTGGTTAGTAGCGGGATTTTTCTTTAACTCCCTTCTCTACGGCATTATTCTCGATGTTAGTATCCAGGAACAATCGGGATTTCTGGTAGCCAGAGATACGGTATCTGAATTTATGACCACTTTCATCGGCATTATTTTATCCTCTTTATTGTTGGTAATTTTGCCAGCCCTGTCTATGGGATTATACGCAGAGGAAAAAAAACAGGGAACCCTAGAACTTTTAGCCACTTCCCCCCTGACTAATTGGAGTATAGCCATCGGTAAATTATTGGGAGTGCTGGCCTTTTTTACCGTGATGATTACCCCCCTCTGGATTTACGAAATAGTGGTTTTTAGTACCGCAGTTCCCCCAGTAAATATAGCCAGTATTTTACTAGCTCATCTAGGATTAATTTTACTGGCAGCGGCCATCCTAGCCATCGGGATGTTTATATCTTCCCTCACCAATAGTTCTATCCTTGCTTACATCATCACCTTTATCACCATCTTATTTATCTGGATACTGGATGTAATTGCTAACAATGCCGAAACCTTCTTTCGAGATCGCATCGGAGGAGAAGTGGGAGAACAGATCGGATTTTTCCTGAAAGAATTACTATCCCATCTATCTTGGTATCAACCCTTTAACAATTTCGTGCGGGGAATTTTTGACAGTAGTAGTTTAGTCATCCTCCTCAGTTATATTCTGCTGGGAATCTTCCTAACTACTCAAGCGATCGAAGCGGACCGTTATCAAAGAAACTAACTATGAGATCCTGGCAAAAATACGGTAAATTTCTCTATATACCCGCCCTATTTCTGGGTAGTGCCGGCTTAACCGTGGGGTTAATCTCCGGTCAATGGTCATCCCTCTCTCTGGGGTTATTAATTGCCGGAGCTATTTTGTTTCTAGGGTGGCTGTTGTTATTAGTAATCACTTCCAAAGACTTTTGGCAAAAAAGAAGTACCCGCACCGGCACTCAAACCCTCATTACTACTATTATTGTCCTCAGCGTTATTGGTTTAATTAACTTTCTCGCCCTCCGTTATCCCTATCGAGTTGATTTAACCGAAAACCAAATCTTTAGTTTATCCCCCCAAACCGAAAGACTATTAACCAATCTGTCAAAACCCGTCAAAGTCTGGATTTTTTCAACCCGGGGAATCAGTGGCAACGAAGAGGAACTTTTAGCCAATTATCAACGCAAAAACCCCCAATTTCAGTACGAGATAGTTAATCCCGAGAAAAAACCCAATATTGTCCAAGAATTTAAAAAACTAGCTGATGATAATCTGTCTAGAGTCTATCTACAGTATGGTGACAAAAAACAACCTCTAAAAACTATTAGTGAAGAGGAAAGTCTCACCGAAGCGAAACTGAGTAACGCCATCGAAACCGCTAAAACCGATCGCACTTTAACCGCTTACTTTCTGCAAGGTCATGGAGAAAATGCCATCAAAGAACCTCAAGGGGGTTTAGGACAAGCAGTCAATAGTTTAGAAGCAAAAGGTTATCAAGTAGAACCACTTAATCTAGTGGAACGTTCCACCATTCCCAATAATGCCGATGTCATTATTATTGCCAGTCCCAAAAGAAAAATATTTCCCCAGGAAGTCACCGCTTTAAAAAACTATCTTGAGCAAGGGGGCAAAATTTTATTAATGATTGACCCCCAAACCGAAACCGGATTAGAACCCTTATTAACCCCTTGGGGTGTGAAACTGGATAATCGGATTATTATTGATGCTTCCGGTGCCGGGGAAATTATCGGTTTAGGTCCGGCTAGTCCCATTATTACCAATTACGGCAATCATCCGATTACTCGCGATTTTGCCAACGGTATTTCTATCTTTCCCTTTGCTCGTCCTATCGCTACCGTTCCCATCGAAGGAATTGAAGCCGTATCTTTAATGATTACTAATGATAAAATGTGGGCTGAGAGTGATTTAAATGATCAGAATCTCCAGTTTAACCCTGAAAAAGATTTAGCTGGTCCCTTTGATCTAGGAGTTGCCCTGACGGGAAAAAAAGGTAAATTAATCGTGATTGGTAATGCCAGCTTTGCCAGCGATGGACTGTTTGAACAACAGTTAAACGGAGATATATTTTTAAATTCTGTGCAGTGGTTAGCCAGTGGTGAAACAGCCACCTTATCTATCCGGGCCAAGGAACCAGAAAATAGAAGAATTAATTTAAATCCCCTGCAAGCTAACGCTATTTTTTGGATAGCGATGGTAGTGATGCCTTTAGTAGGATTTACCCTAGCTGGATTGACTTGGTGGCAACGTCGTTAATCGAGTTAGAATCTAGAAAAATCATCTCTCTTATTCCCCTAACTGCCATGACCACAACCCAAACTATCCCCCAATTGTTGACTTTTGATGACTATATTAATCAATATCCCGATGATGGACAACAATACGAATTAATCGCAGGAAAATTATTGGCCATGATGCGACCGATCGGAAAACACGAAGAAATTGGCGGTTTTATGACCATCGAGTTAGGATTGGAGATTAGAAGACGGCAATTGCCCTATTTTATCCCCAATACTGCGGCAGTAAAACCCCTTCGCCCCCATACAGGTTATCTACCCGATATTATTGTCTTAGACAGAGAAAATCTAGTTAACGATCCCTATTGGGAAACCGCTTCCTCAATTTCTCTGGCAACATCAGCTAAATTAATTATTGAAATTGTCAGTTCCAATTGGCGAGATGATTATCTGAAAAAATTCGACGACTACGAACAATTAGGAATTGCCGAATATTGGATTATCGATTATTTAGCCAAAGGTTCGGCCCGATATATCGGCAGCCCCAAAGAACCCACCATTTCTATCTATCAATTAATCGATGGAGAATATCAAGGTAATTTATTTAAACAGGATCAACGTCTTATTTCAGGGATTTTTCCAGAGTTAAACCTCACTGCTAATCAAATTTTTTGTGCTAGAGCTTAAAGAAAAACCCGTATTTTTAGATTGGACTTATGGTAAAAATCAAAAACTTACCTGAGAGTAAGGAGTCAGGAGCTTATAATAGAAAACAACTCAAGATCGGAGAAATCAATCAATGTTTGCCACAATAGAAGATAAACAAGCTCTTTCCCTCGAAGTATTTCTTGCCCTTCCAGAAACTAAGCCTGCTAGGGAATATTATCATGGAATTGTCACTCAAAAACCTATGCCCAAAGGAAAACACAGCATCTTACAATTTGAGTTAGCCTCTGCCATTAATCAACAGACTAAACCTCAAAAATTAGCTTATGCTCTACCTGAATTGCGTTGTACTTTTGCAGAACGTTCAATTGTGCCAGATATTGCGGTGATTCGTTGGGAGAATTTGCCAAGAGATCTAGATGGAGAAATGGCCGATCAATTTTTACGTTATCCCGATTGGATTATTGAAATTATGTCTCCTGAACAATCTGTTACCTTAGGGATGGAAAAGATTATTTTCTGTTTACAACAAGGAACAGAATTAGGTTGGTTGATTGATCCTTCAGCCAAGTCAGTCACCGTTTTTCAAACAGGATTACCGAAAGTACATATTGCAACTGAAGGAAATAATGAGCCTTTAGCAGTGATTAAAGGATTAGAACGTTGGTCAATATCAGCAGTGGATATTTTTGCTTGGCTAAAGGTTTAATTTGTTCTGTCAGCATCCTTTGGTTTATCAGTTTATTCCAGAAGAGTAAAGTTGTCAAAGTTATACGGATGTGGACTCATTATGAATAACCCCTCTTATTTATTTTATACTGGTAACATTAATGATTGATTTGGATTGTAAAAATTAGGAACATGAAAGGCTTATGGTATAAGACTTTTGCCTTCCGCAAAGCGGTATAAATCCCCTCAAGATAACATAAAAATACGATATAAATACCCCCTCAACTGACTGAATGAAGGGGGTATTTGTGGTATTTTTAGAAGCAATTTAGCCTACTTTTGTGGTTTCTTTTTCGGTGGATTGGGAGGGTTTTAGTTTAGGTTTGAGTATCTCGATTATTCTAAATTTCGCTTTTTCCAGTAATCAGGTTTACGTTTTCCATGTGCGATCGCAACTACCCAGATAAATGCTTCAAATTCTACATAAAAGATGATGTAAGGAAAACGGCGAATGAGATAACGGCGCATCCCTTCGATAGTATGGGCTGTTCCCAGATTAGGGTTAATTTTAATTTTTTCGAGAGCTTGTTCAATTTCAGATAGTAAATCTAGCCCTAATCCTATCTTTTGCTTCTCATAATATTGAATAGCATTGTCAAGTTCTCGTCTTGCTTCACTGTGAATAATAACAGGTTTCACGAATATTTCTCTCGTAATTCCAATAATACTTTATCCGATGGTTCACCCTTGGCTGTTCCAGCATAAATTTCGGCTAATCTTTGAGTTAATTCTCTATCCCAAGCATCTAAAACATTGTCATCTACACCTTCATCTAAGGAATGGATGAGAAAGTAAGCCAGTTCAGCGCGATCTTGCACAGAAAGTTGAGCAAGTTCTATTTTGAGGGTTTCTGCTGTTTTAGTCATCTTGAAAGCATCTATAACCAGTCATCTTAGATTGTAGCAGCTCTCGGCTTGCAAGATAAACCATCCTCCTTAAAATCATGAGAATTGAGAGAGTTATGCCAAAAATACCCCCTCAACTGACTAAATGAAGGGGCATTTATGGTATTTTTAGAAGCAATTTAGCCTACTTTTGTGGTTTCTTTTTCGGTAGATTTGGAGGGTTTTAGTTTGCGCTTCACGGTTGAAGCTGCACCGAGAGTACCGAGAGCGAGGAAACCGAGGGTTGAGGAAGGTTCGGGGATAGTATCTCCATCAGATGCAGCTATTACAAATCCAGAGCCAGTATAAGGATTCGCTGTAAACCAGCCTACTGAAGAAGAAAAGCTTACTGGCGTAGTACCGACGATAACACCAGGTAAGCTTGACGATATTCCATTTACAAAGTTAAATGAATCACCAGCTTGAAATTGGGTTAGTGATGGAATCCATTGATTTAGATCAATTCCTATGAATAAGTTTGTTGAGCGACCTGAACTAAATAGTAATGGAGCCAAAAACTCGTTGCTATTTATAATTGCTAAGTTAGAAAGACTACTATTGATGTAATTTTCAAGAAAAAACGAGCCACTAGAACCACCGACAAATCCAAATGCTGTTTCTGAAATAACTCCAGGATCATCAATAATATAATGAAGATCTGTTAAGTAATCTGGAATATTAAATCTAATATGTGACTCATCCCCTGGAGCTATTACCACAGGAAAAGGATAAATTGAGCCTAAATCTAACTCTCCACTTATTGTTTGCACAGTTCCTCTCACATCAACTGTTACAAGATCATCTTTTTCATTCTTAATTCTTAATGAACTTTTGAAAGCAAGACTTGGCTCAATATTTACTAAAATTCCAATAAATGTAGCACAAGTGGTTAAGGCAAAAAGCTGTTTAGCAATAATCATTGTTTTTTGAAATTCGATAAAGTCTAAGGCGGACAATAAAACAATACACACTCCCCCCCCACAAATGTATCAAAAGCTACAATTTAATAAATCTTTATATTCCTTTCCCCGATTAGCGATTCACAGGGGAAGATTGAGATATTCCCTCTTTGCGAACTATAATCCAAAAAAAAATTAGTAGTGAAAAAATTCAACCAAGCGATCAGCTACTAACATTGCCATTTGTTCGTCAAGACGGCTAATTTGAGCAACGATTCGGGTTTTGTCGATCGCTCTAATTTGGTCTAAGGCAATACTACCTCGCACATTTTCTTGGTCAATCGGGATTCTGGTGGGGTATTTTTTGACTGTGCTGGTGATGGGAGCGACGACTACTGTTCTCAACCGAGCATTAATCTCGCTAGGGGAAACAATAACACAAGGTCGGGTTTTTTGCAGTTCGGAACCCCTAGTCGGATCGAGTTCCACTAGAACCACAGCAAATCTTTCTACCATTGATTTTCTTGCTCGAACTCGTTTTCCACTCCTAACCAATCCTGTAACTCTGCTTCGAGCGGTTCGTCATCAAATAATTCAGTCCACCCCTCTCTCACCTTCTTTTTAGCACTCAGAATAATTTTTTTACCTTCGACTATCGCTTCGACTTCATCAGTGAGTTCGCACTGTTCCATAATCGCTTGAGGAATTGTAATTCCTTGAGAATTGCCGATTTGTATGATTTTCAGCAACATTTTTGACTGCTTGGTAAATACATTGTCATTATATCAATCAACCGCTTAAACAGCCCCACCCAACCCCAAAGGCAGACAACAGAATCATACACACTATCCCCATCAAAAAAGTATTAAAAACTACAATTTAATAAATCTTTACATTCCTTTCCCCGATTAGCGATTCACAGAGCAAAGAGTCTCAGGTGTTTTCCCCTGTTTTTTTTACTCCTTCTCAGGCGAACTATCCTCATTCCGTGAGATATTGTGGCGCAGTATGTCGGATTCGCCTTTGCCTTCTCCCTTGACTGATCCTCAACTCGATCGCAAACTAAATTAAACAGGATTACCTCGCACCAACCAGCTGATAGACTAGGGATACCAGCTTTCATTTTGGAGTGAGAGAGTGGTTAAGTTAACCGATTCCCAAATTGATCAAGAAATTGGCAATATTGTCAGTCAATTCCAGCTTTATCAATGTTATGAATGTGCTAGAGCAGTAATGCAGTGGCTAACAGACAACGAAATTGAGGGGAAAGTGATCGAACTGAAAACGCGCTATCATGACGAAGATTATATCATTAGCGATCGCATAGGGAATGATCAATCAATTACGATCAATGGAAAACATTATGGGGTAGAAGTAAGGGGAAGAGTATTTGATAATCTGTCTCCTCAAGGGATGACACGAGATGATTGGCTGAAAGATTTTCATTGCCAAAGTGAAGAGTTTATAATTACTGAAGCAGGAGAAGGGTAAAGATGGAAGTAAAAGGCGGATTATTTGAGATTTTGTCTAAGATTAAAGCTAGACCTGGACTGTATATTGGTCGTCCTTCCCTGTCGGATTTGTTTATGTTTTTAGTGGGTTATAAAACTGCTAGACGGGAGTTAGGAATTGAACCGACAGCCGAAGAAATCAGATTCTATCAAGAGTTTCATCAGTTTGTTGAAAACAAATACAATCTTCATACATCTAATGCTTGGGCTAAAATTATCCTGCTCTATTGCCCCGATGAAAAGCAGGGATTTGAGCGTTTTTTTCAGTTACTAGGGGAGTTTCAACAACTTGGCAGTCAGGAAATTCCTGCCGATGGGATTGAGGATCAAGAGATTATTATAAGTCGTGTCAGCTAGTGCGATCGCAAATCTCATATCTCAGGTCAAACAACAGCCCAACCCAACGCCAAGAACGGACAGCAAAACAATACACACTACCGCACTAAAAACTGTATTCTAAGCTACAATTTAATAAATATTTTACAAATCTTTACATTTCCCTCCCAATCTCTATCAAGAAAACCCAGAACCAGAATAAACAATCCCCAGAAGACGAGACAGAGAAACCCGATCCGACTTCAGTAGTGCAATCGCAGCATCCGTAACTTGTCCCCTCACCTCTGAAAACCCATGCTATCCTTGAGGTATTCCCCCAAAATCCTCAAATCAAATCGTGATGAACAATGCTGGCCTAGATACCAATTCTCCTTTGTTGCAAACCCTTCAGACATTACCTGTCCAACAACAACAAGAAATTCTCGATTTTTTGGAATCTATAGTCAATCAACACCATCAAACCCAAATAACCCCAACAGGTAGAATTGCGGGATTATATCAAGGTCAAGGCTGGATCAGCGATGACTTTAACGAACCCCTAACCGATGAACTCTTGCCGCCAACTTAACCCATGCAACTTTTATTAGATACCCATAGCTTTATTTGGTGGTCAATTAACTCAGAAAAACTATCACTAACCGGGCAAGATTTGTTATTTGATCGAAATAATCGCTTATTTTTAAGCGTTGCTAGTGTCTGGGAAATGCAAATAAAACTGCAACTGGGAAAATTACAACTTAACCCATCTTTACAGGAATTAATTAAAAATCAAATAACCATTAATAATCTAGAAATACTTTCTATTGATCTAGCTCATATCTGGACACTAGCAACCCTTATCCACTATCATAAAGACCCCTTTGATCGACTTTTAATATCCCAATCAATAACCGAAATTATGCCTATTCTGAGCGTTGATGAAATATTTGACCGTTACCCCGTTCAAAGAATTTGGTAAATTTCCCAAAATGTCAGGCGATCGCCCCCCCCACATCCAGGTCAAGCAACAGCCCAACCCAAGACTAAAAGGAGATGGCAGAATGATACACACTCCCCCCCCACAACTGTATCAAAAGCTATAATTTAATAAATCTTTACATTCCTTTCCCCGATTAGCGATTCACAGAGCAAAGAGTCTCAGGTGTTTTCCCCTGTTTTTTTACTCCTTCTCAGGCGAACTATCCTCATTCCGTGAGATATTAGAACTCTTGCAAATTAATTATATGTTATAATGATGGGTTAACTAATTTTCCCCAAAAAATTAGTTAATCAGTACATTTGTCCTGAATGAAAACTTGAAGTTTAACTTTTAACTC
>NZ_JADBUE010000210.1:0-17681 GCF_020245805.1 Microcystis sp. M179S2
ATCACCCTCACCGCCATCACCCTCACCACCATCACCTTCACCATCACCCTCACCGCCATCACCCTCACCACCATCACCTTCACCATCACCCTCACCGCCATCACCCTCACCACCATCACCCCACACCCCACACCCCACACCCTGCCCCCACGAAAAACTTTTTGCCGCAAGCCCTAAGTAAAAAATTTTTATAAACTTCTTGACAAAACCGGGGAGATAAATGCTAATATTAAAAAGGTCTGTCCAATGGGGATTAGCCAAGCGGTAAGGCAGCGGGTTTTGGTCCCGCCATTTCCTAGGTTCGAATCCTAGATCCCCAGTTTAGTATTTTTTATCCCCAATCGGCCAATGATCGAGAATATCCTCGATCAAAGCTTCCTTTAGCCAAATACGACCGATAAGCGTCAGGGGAACCGCCAGAAATAGCCCTAAAAAGCCAAAAATCGAGGCGAAAAACAACTGGGCCAACAGGGTAAAAGCGGGTAAGAGCTTGAGCGACCGCACTGTTAAAATCGGCAGCGGTGAATGACGGTCGAAATATTGAATTAACAGATAAATACTGCTGTAGAGCAGTAAAACCGCCCAGGGTTGCCAGGGAGCTTCCAGAAGGGCGATAGAAAAGGGTAAAATCGTGCTTAAAACTGGCCCGAGGTTGGGGATAAAGGTGAGAAATCCCGCGAGAATAGATTGGGAAAAAGCGAGGGGAATGCCGATCAGGGATAGACCCAGGCAACTGCCCAAGGTCATAATCAACATATGACAGAAAATCCCTTTCAGCCAAGCTTTTAAATCTTGATCGCACTGTTCTAGGATCGATCGTACCCTAGAACGGTAGAAAGCAGGAAATAAACGCAGAAAACAACGGTAGTAAGCGGCAGGATCGGCGAGAATCATCAAGCCCAGGGCAACAATTAGCAGTAAGCTGAGGATAATGCCGAAAGTACCGTAAAAAATGCTTAAACCCCGGCCAGCAATTTGGTTAATCAGGGGTTGTAATTGAGCGAGCAGTGTTTTAAAGTCAGGTAAGACAGTGGCCAGACTAGGATCGAGATAATCCTCAAGACTATGGACTTGTCCCCAGAGTCTTTCTATAGCTTGGGGTAATAAACTAAATAATTGGCGAAATTGTTGGACTAAAGCGGGTATAATCCCCACAAACATACCGATAATACCAATAAAGAAGCCAAAAAGAGTGATAATTAGGGCGTAGGAACGCTTGAGGTGATGACGCTGCCACCAAGTCACAGCCAAATTTAAAATCTGAGCCAGAAGAATCGCCATCAATAATAATAAGAGAATCTGTCGAATCTGCCAGAGAATCAACAGACAAAAGACTAACAGAACTAAACCGAGGCTGCTGCCAAAAGTCATGATGAGTAAGGAGAAAAATTCCTAATCAGTTATTGTCCGTCTCCAGAGGGCAAAAACCGTGAGCAGAAAAGGAGTAAAAACCAGAATTAAAGTGTTAAGAGGACTGGGAGCGATCGATAATAAAGGGGCAAGATATTTAATTCCCAGGGCAATCAAAGCCGATATCAAGATTATTTTTATAATAAAGCCGCTCATAGATCAATGTTTAGGTGACACCAGCACTATCTTATCCCTGAAGAGGTTAAAAATTGCTCAAAATGTGGAAATCATACCCCATCAGTTTTATTAATACTAGGGCGAAGGGGCTAGATTTTCTGGGGGAGGTCGGTTCTGAGGGAACGGGAAAGTGTGAGACAATGGAAAGAAAAGGCTTGGTCAATTAACTAGAGATATTCATTGCTAGGACTTAAGACTTAATGGCAAGGATGAATCTTGACAGCAAGATTTACCCTGTCCACCGCCCCTATCGTGCCGCAAATAGTCACCGTGATCACTTTAACTCTTTTACACCCCAGTCAAGCCACGCCCCTACAACATTGGCAATTTGACAATGATCAATCAACCATTCTCATCGGCAGGGCGCTGGATAATCATGTAGTTCTCTATAGTGCTGTGGTTTCGAGGCGGCACTTAGAAATCCGCCATAATGATGATCACGATGATTGGGAATTGGAAAATTTAGGGGCAAATGGGACGTTTGTCAATGGCAAACCGATCGAGAAAACCGCCGTCGTCGATGGTATGGTGGTTCGTTTAGCCACCTCTGGCCCGCAAATTCAAATTCGTCTCATCGATGAGGACGAGCAACCAAAATTAATCCTCAAACCCCTAGAGGCTCCTTTGGTGGGCGACCAAACCCAGCCAGAAAAGGATACTATCGCCAGCTAGAAAATATTAAATTTTTATAAAGTTTTTTCAATTTCCCTAACAAAATGTAAAAATAGATACAGAATAATAAATAAGATCTTTTCATTTGTTGTCCCTATATAGGGACGACAAGGGGGATTAAAGTCACTTTAAAGCATTGCAGGGAGTCGGTGATATGACGTTAGCCTATCGAGGAGTTAAGTACGAAAGGGATTCTCTCCCCTTGGAGATGAAGACTGGAGATATCGGCGGTAAATACCGAGGTCAAGACTGGAATCACCATTATCCTCGCCATATGCTCCAATTAGAACCGAAACTGCATCGTCAGTATCGTGGAGTTGCCTACAGCACCCGTCCTCATCTTGCTGGGCAAGTCACCCCAAACACTTGTCCGTTGCCCGTTGTCAAACCCCCTGTTGTTGTCCAAGAGGAAACCCTTTCTAGCATCCATCTGAACAATATTCGTCTTCGTCTGGAACGTCGTTTACAAATCGCTCAAGAGAATGGTGACGAAACCCTCGTTAATCTCTTGAAAAAAGAATCCCAAGACTTAGCCTTAAACTGCTAAATTAGCAGTTTTTTTACCACTTTCCCCCCGGTTTTGCTGGGGGGAATATTTTTGGGCGCAAAAATGCCTAAATCTTCCCCCCGCTCACTCCCAGGGCCGGCACTTTTTGATTTTAAAAAAGCCTCAAGATATTATCCAACAAGATTTTTAGATTTATGCAGCCAACCCCAATTAGATTTGCGTAAAATTTAGGCAAAAAATCTTTTTTTTCCTTGGACAAAGTCGAAAAATGTTAAGAATTGTGTGCGATTGCCCTGTAGTCCATCCCGAAACAAGCTATAGTGCTGGAAAGGTCAAATTGGAAAAATTTGGCTTTAAACCCTATCTGCGTAAGAACTTCAGGAGTTTGCGTCCAGTAGTCTGTTAGTATTACATAACTTTAACTCAGGCTCTGTAAGACTTTTAGCTATAGCTAGTACAGATATACATAGAAGTCCAGTCATAAATTTGCCGAAAATTCCTCCCAATAGTTCCTTCAACTTTCCTACACTTTTAAAGAATTATCTTTCTTTTCTGTCTTTCGATGTTTGCTAATATCGGTGATAGTAACAAATTAATAGCTGATTTGGCGGATTCTAATGTCCTAACAAAAATCGGTCAATGGACGATAGTTTGGGGTTCTGTTATTTATGATCACGATCCCAAAAGTCAAGTCTGGGACAATATTATGTGCGTCGCTAAAGGTCAAAATCTAACAACAAATAATCCTCAATATGTAGTGGCGATTGCAGCGACAAATCCTCAGTCTGTATTTGACTGGTTACAGGAGGATGTTAATACCCACAATATGGTTCTCTGGTCTAGCACAAACCCAGAACAAGGTCATATTTCTGAGGGAACAAATACGGGATAAAAATTTTGCAAGGAATGAAAAATTCAAGCAATTTATCACTCTTATAATTCCTGACTCAGGAAATACAAAAACAGCCCAAACAACCAAGATCACCATCGGAAAATCTGAACTGGAAAATAAACACCATGAAATTAGAAGACATCATTCAACAAAACCTCGTTAAACCCATTGATTCCTTAGCAGGAGACTCCGAACTTTGCCGAGAAGTTCAGACCCGTTTGCAAGTTCTCGGATTGCTTCCTGCTAATGGTGTTGATGGCATTTATGGACCCCAAACAAAACAAGCCTTTGAGCAATTCAAACAAAAAATCAAAGAAGGCGAATTGGATACCTTGGGAGCATCTTCGGCGAAATTTTTACTAGAACTTAAAGAATTACCAGGGGGTAATAATTTAATCTCCAAAGCTCAAGCCGAATCTATCTACAGTAATGTCATTAGCGATGGACAATTAGCAGACCTCAATTCTTGCTTAAATCGCTTTGACATTAACACTCACCCCCGAATGTGTCATTTCTTAAGCCAAACTGCCCATGAAAGTGGAGGCTTGAAATGGATGAAAGAACTCGGTAGCGGTGAGGAGTATAACGGACGGAAAGACCTAGGAAATATTTATCCAGGAGATGGTCCCAAATATAAGGGAGCAGGCGTTATTCAACTAACGGGACGCAGTAACTATCAAGCTTTTGCGAATTATATTCATGATCCGAAAGTGATGGATGGAGTTGACTATGTTAGTACCACCTATCCTTTTACCAGTGGCGGTTTTTGGTGGCATAACAATAACATGAATGCTCTTTGTGATCGCGGTGCAACGGTGGAAGAAATCACCCGACGAGTCAATGGTGGTCTTAACGGACTAGCTGATCGTCAGGCTTACTACGAAAAAGCGATCAAAGTTTTTCCTGTTTAGCGATGCTTGTCCTACATTTTCCGCCAATAGCTGTTCTGGTGCTAATTTTTACACCTCTAATGATGGGGTAAATTGGGGTCAACTTAATCAAGTTAAAAAGAGCGGTCATCCCTTTTTTGTGAAATTTGTGTTGTGACCATTACCTAGATTTGTCTAAGATACGACAAATCAATTCACAGTTGGAGAAAATTTCAATGCCTACTTACGATCAACAACAAACGCTTTTCTGTCTTTCCATGTTCGCTAATATCAGTAATAGCGAGAAAGTTATTACAGATTTAGCCAATCCTACGGTTCAAGGAAAAATTGGTCAATGGACAATTCTTTGGGGTCCTGTTATTTATTATCATGATCCTAAAAATCAGAACTGGGATAATATTATGTATGTGGCAAAGGGAGAAAATGCCGAAACCAATAACCCTCAATTGGTAGTTGCGATCGCTGCTACGAATCCGAAATCAGTTTTTGACTGGTTACAGGAGGATGCTGCTACCCATAACATGGTTTCCTGGTCAACGCAATTCCCCGAACGCGGAAAAATTTCGGAAGGAACAAATACCGGAATTACTATTCTGCAAAACCTGAAAGATACCTCTAACCGCTCCCTGTTAGAATTTTTGACCCAGGAAATTCCCAGCCAATCTGACCAACCTATTGAAATCATTACCACCGGCCATAGTTTAGGTGGTGCATTATCTCCAGTAATGGCATTATGGCTGTACGAAAATCAAGCAACCTGGAACCATACTGGTAAACAAATCACCGTCAATACCCAATTTTCTGCCGGAGCAACTCCAGGGGATCAAACCTTTTCTGATTACTACGGAAATACGGAGCCAGGTCTCAATCAAAGCAGCCGAATCTGGAATAGTTTGGATATTGTTCCCCATGCTTGGAATATTGAGCAATTACAGCAGATTCCTACCTTGTATCAATCTTGTAATATTCCTAAATCTTCGAGAATTGCACTATTAGTTAATAGTCAAATTCAGAAAGTGAAAAACTGTAATTATCTCGCCTTAAATCCCAGCACTTTTGCCATGAAAGGTGAATGTGGCGTTTTTTCTCAACCGCAAACAACTCCCCTGAAGCAATTTCTGCAAGAAGCCTATTTTCAGCATATCCAAGCTTATTTCAATCTTCTGGAAATTGACTGGCCGCTGACGGAAAATGTGGCTGATTCTCTCACGCTAACAGAGCAAGATTTAGATGATATTGCCACTAAGTTAAGCTAATTATTCTATCGCTAAACAGTCGGCAGTGGGAATCGGCACGACTGTAAATGGGGAGGAACAGAAAGGGCTAATATTTAAATTATTCACTTCTGACCTCTCAAGTAATTATCTTTAACTGTAACTCAATTAACGACTTGAAAAAGTCAACAATACTCATCTTCATCAAGGAGAAAATTATTATGGGTGCTGGATTTCACATACAAATTGTCAACGCTACGCCATATAACATCAATCAAGTAAAATCCCACAGTTACCAGATGGAGTGGGAGCCATCTTCTCAGATTAGTCCTAATTCCTTTACTCAATTTTATGCTGAGTTTAAAGAAACAGTAGGTCATGACAGTATAGATGATGCGGGTGATGTTGAATATACCCTTGAGGGGGTAAGTAACTTTAACTTTACAATTAGTGCTAAAAAGAGTGGAGTTCACGGACTATCAACGCCTGTCCCCTCAGAAGCAGGTTATGGGGTTTTAGTTGAATGGCAAAATATTCCCAATGGTCTTTTTGTTTATCCTACTCCAGATACTACTAATACATCTGCTGTAGGATGGATTCATGATGGAGTAGTAACGATCGCCCTTGGTTATTTCCCTAGTAATACCCAAAACCCAATTAGTTCCTATCCAACCCCTAATTATGGCAGTGGCGGATTAGCAGATGATCAAAGTGTGTTACGTCCTTCCGTATTACACTGGGCTAATAATTGGATGGAATTATTTGCCCCTTGTATTCAAAACCTTTGTCTCAATGAGTTAACCCTGCCTGGTACTCACGATGCCTCAACTTATTGCGCTGGTAGTATTAGCCAATCATGGGTACAAACTCAATACCAAAACATCAATCAGCAACTTAGTCAAGGTATTCGCGCCCTTGATCTCAGGTTAATGCTTAGTAGTGGCTCAGGGGATAATCAATTTGTTATGTGTCACGGGAGTTTTGCTCTCCCCCTGACTTTAGTAGATTTTCTCAATCAAGTAACGCAATTTTTAGCTGATAATCCCCAAGAATTTGTTATTCTTGACTTACATGATTTTGAGGGAAATTGGACAAGCCAAACCTATCAAGATTTATCTAATCTGATTATCAACACTATTGGACAGGATAAATTAATTCCGCCCTCTGGTATTTCTCAACCCTTAAAAGACCTTTGGCAAACTACTGGCCGAGTTGTAGTTGGCTCTCTCGAATTTCCTGATAGTATGTCTGATTGGTTAGCACAAAATACACCCTTTTGGAGCAGTTCTATTAAACAATATTGGTGTGGTACAAGTGTAACTCTTTGGTCAGACGTGCAGAGTTATTTACAACAACAAATTGACGCTATCAACCAACCTAATAATTTTCTCTGGTCATTAATGGCTCAGTATAATTATGAAGGTGCTTATGGAGTACCAGCTAATGTGCCTAAAGAACTCTCTAGCTTTTTCGCTGGTTTAAATGGCATCAAATCTAACATTATTGCCACTGATTGGTGGAATCGTGTCAATACTAGCACTGGACAACTAGAAACCACTGTCAATAATTTTTCTGCTCTCATTAATGGAGTCCCTTTAAACATTTTAAAAGGGTATCGACGGGCAAATAACTTACCCCTATGGTAACTGCCATTAGATAGGCGATCGCCCCTAATTGAGCCTAGTTATCCTAAATCTCTGATACAGTCGGCAGTGGGAATCGGCACGACTCTAAATGGGGAGGGAAAGAAAGGGAAAATAATTAAATTATTTACTTCTGACCTCTTAAGTAATTCCCTTTAATTTCAACTCAAAAGGAGATAATCATGTCTTTTCCCTACACTCAATGTATTTCGGCAATCACTATTCCTGCTGGTGAATATAAGAACTATACTTTTGTCGTCGCTGCTTACCAAAGTGGGATCTCGGTTGGGCAATTTTCACCGAATCCAACCCCACCAAGTTATACTTTAGGGGGGGTGAGTAATCTTGATAATAATGGTGCCAGTACCACTGCTATTGAGTTTCTGCTTGATTACAGCAACACTGACTATTCACCACCTTACTATTTTGTGTACGGATCTGAAGACGAGAATATTTGGCTTAATAGCATTAATCCCGCTACTGGAGGCAGCCACTTCACAAGTAGTAATGTCACGACTCAGATCGCTTCGGAAAAACAACCCGATGCGCCAATTGCCGGACTTTTCTATTATTTCCCCGAAAGCCTTCTTTACGTGGCAGCGTCTAATGGCAACCTCTACTGGTATTCAGTCACTTGGTCTAACGGCGTGCCGAGCTTGTCTTATGTGGGTTCAAACACATCTTATAACGAAGATGGAGCGTCTGGAGCGTCCGTATCTCTGACCTTTTTCCCTGCGAACACGCTAACTAATTACGATTGTCTGTTACTCGGCGGTGTGAAAGAAGCTACGGGGGTTATCTTCAATGCTCAGAACCCATCTTCAACTCCTATCCTTTACGGTTATCACGGCGGATGTACTGCAACTGACGTTTGTAAAGGACCAAATGGCATTTACTGGGCAACCCCGGCTGGCGGTTTACACTATCAGCCCTATAGTGGTTTCAATGCCTCGTTAAGTCCTATTTGGACAGTACCCAGTGGACAGGTCATTTTATCTTTGGCCTACTCACCAAACGCCGGTAATGCAGATCCGGGAAATTATCCAGAGGGAGCAATCTTTATTGCCACGGCTCCGTCCAACCCATCTAATTCCTCTATGGGCAGTATCTGGGTTGTTGATGTCAAGAGTAATACGGCGGGCAATGCCGCCCAACAGGATGCAACCATCTCAGGGTCCCCTTGGGCGATCATTGCTGATGCCAATCTGACTTATATGTGTGCAACTGGTTCATGTGGTGTTTTCCTAAGTACCTTGGCAGCTTATAATCCAGAATCAAATATTCCTGAGAATGGAATGTTAGTACCAAATCAGGTGACTAGCGGTGTTGGGCATACCTGGATCAGTGATCTTGTTTCCGCCGCCGCGTTGGTTTTTGGCGTGGTGACAGAGGATCCCGTTGCTGTCGGTTGGGCAGTTGCAGGTATTGATGCTGGGGCAATCGATTCCAAAACGGGTTATTAAGCGAATAGGACGCTATAGTACCAGTTGGTTGGTGTGAGGAAAAAAACCAAACTTTCCTCAACCAACCTAACAATCTCTTGAATCAAAAAAACTTAATAAAATATTCAAGGAGGTCATCAATCTATGGTTTTATACCGATGCAAAGAAAGCTATACCATCACCGTCAAAGATGAGGATGGATCTTTTTTATGGAATTTTAATAACTTTCCCTGCGATTTTGTCGGAGACAGACGGGGTGAAGCCGATATGGGAGCTATTCCTTTTGAGTTTAAACCCTACAATATACCTCTAGTGGTTGCCAATGCTAGATTGTTTTCTGTCTTGGGTTTTGATGATCCCTCTTGGGTGGGAAGTCCCTTAGATATTCATCTCTGCTTTGCGGATAAGAATGGGATGCAGTCGATTACTTTAATCCCCAATAAAACGGCGGGTTTTGAAGTGATTGAAGACAGCGAACGTTGTAACATCCTTCGTCATGTCTATGATAGTCGTTCCTATTTTGAAATTTTGTTAGGGAGTACACAAGAAAACGCGGATACGGATACCATTTGGCTACATACTATGAATGTCTATCAAGACTAACCATTAAAGCGGATTCGCTAACTATCAACTTGAATTGGCTTATTCATCCAGTGGAAGTCGAGATATTAAGCGATCGCCTAGCTCAAGACTAATAAAAACGCTGAAAAAATTAACAACAGGAGAAACAACGATGACTGGTACTAATTCCACTAGCCCAAATTATGTAATCGTCACCGATCAATATTGGGATGGTTTGGCTGATAATCCCCTTGGTGCCACGGAAATTCGCGTCGAAAATGGGAATATCACTGCGATCGCTACAACAGTCGATCACAGCAACGCTCAAATTATTGAACTAAAAGGACACACCGTTACCCCTGGTTTCATTGATTGTCATGTTCATATCACCTTCTGTGAAGGGGATCCTACAATTCCAGAAAATCCTTATATGGTGACAGTGCCATTAATGACCCTTTATAGCTTAAATCCCCTGAAAATACTGTTAATGAACGGTTTTACTACTGTAAGGGAAGTGGGTTGTCCCGATCCAGAATTTATTACCGTCGATCTCAAAAAAGCGATCGCCAATGGCTGGATTATTGGACCAGATCTATTGGTAGCACCTCACCTGATTTCAGCCCAAGGAGGACATGGTGATTTTACCTCTTTAGTTGCTTTTCAGTTCAGACCAGAAAAATTTGAAGTAGCAGACGGAACAGCAGAAATTATCCGCATAGTACGGGAAGAAATTCGCTCAGGAGCAGATTGGATTAAATTCTGTGCCACAGGGGGTTTTAGCTCTCCTACGGATGATCCGAGTCAAACCACCTATTCCCAAGAGGAGATGAATATTCTGGTTAGTACCGCCAAAGATTTCGGTATTTCTGCTTGTCCTCACGCTTATGGAGGGGAAGGGGTTCAACGTGCTGTTAATGCGGGGGTACGTTCCATTGAACATGGTAATCTTGCCAGTTCCGAGACTTTGCAATTGATGGAAGAGAAAGGAGTTTATCTGGTACCAACTCAATACACTGTTTTAGAAAAAGCTCGCAATGCCAATAATCCTGAATATTGGAAAAGTCGTTCTCCTTGGCAACACGCTAAATATCAAAAATATGCCTCTCAACTGATTGCTTGTGCTGATAATTTAGCTAAAAGTAACGTTAAGATTGCTTTTGGTACTGATGCGGGAACTTTTCCTCATATAGATAACTGGAAAGAGTTTCCGGCGATGGTTCAAAATGGTATTACTCCTTTACGCGCTTTAAAAGCAGCAACTACTGTAGCGGCTGAATTATTAATGCAGCCGAATATTGGTGCGTTAGCGGTGGGGAAATTTGCTGATATTATCGCTATGCCGGGTAATCCTTTTGAGGATATTAATGTTACTGGTAACGTTGATTTTGTGATGAAACGGGGAGTCATCTATAAACAACCATCGGGAGGACAAGTATAATGGTTTTGTCATCAAATCTCTGGAAGACACCAGTAACACTGCTGACGGGTTTTTTAGGTGCGGGTAAAACTACTTTACTTAACTCCATTCTTAAGGGTAAAAGTGATCGCCGTTTCGGCATACTGGTCAATGATTTTGGTAGTCTTAATATTGATCAGATGTTAATTAAAAATAGAGACGATGATCTAATCACTCTTGAGGGAGGTTGTGTTTGTTGTAGTTTACAAAATAATCTGGTTAATTCTCTTCCCAAAATCCTATCTCTCCGTCCAGATCAGATTTTAATTGAAGCCAGTGGAATTGCTAACCCTTATACCCTGTTACAAACCCTAAAGCGTCCAGTTTTAAGTAGAATAATTCGCTTGGAAAGCATTATTACCCTAGTTGATGCGACCTATCTACCCCAAATTTGTGAACCATCTGGAAAAATTAACTATCAAGATTTGCTAATTGATCAAATTTCGGCTGCTGATATTGTGGTTCTCAATAAAATTGATTTGATTGATGAAAAAGCACAAATTAATGCTAGTCAAATTATCCAAAAAATAGCACCTTGGGTGCGTTTGTTAAAAGGGAGTTATGGGGATGTTTCCCTAGATTTATTATTAGGATTTAGGGACTCATTTCCCGTTCAT
The DNA here is from genome assembly GCF_020245805.1 of Microcystis sp. M179S2. Classification (NCBI taxonomy): domain Bacteria; kingdom Bacillati; phylum Cyanobacteriota; class Cyanophyceae; order Chroococcales; family Microcystaceae; genus Microcystis; species Microcystis sp. M179S2. Next base: position 11,483 of record NZ_JADBUE010000210.1, read on the forward strand.
TCTGTATCTAGTCAATTAAAATCTAATCACTCTGATAACTTTCATACTTGGAGTTATGAAAGTGTTCGCCCTTTTAAGTTATTAACCCTGGGAAAAATATTAGGGAAATTACCCGTAACTGTATGGCGAGCCAAGGGTATTTTATCTACTGTTGAACATCCCAATAGAGGAGTAATTTTGCAACAAGTGGGGCCGAGAATTACCTTAGAAATAGGCGAAGAATGGGGTAATAATCCACCCTTTACCCAATTGGTATTAATTAGCACGGAGGCAATGAATACAAAAATATTACAGCAGCAATTAGATAGCTGTTTAAGAGTAGAGGATTTTGAGGTAAATTTAAAAACTCAAACCAAAGATAATTTGATTTTAAGTAACGAAATGTAACAAATATATCACAATTATCCAGGGTCAAACGTTTTACTAATGTGACAACGAGAAAGTGGCTAGAAAGTTATCAAAAAACTGGGTTTAAAACCTCCTCCTTCTAGGGGAACTTGATGTTAGAATTTTAGTAATCTAGAAAACCCGCCCTATCCTAGAGAAAGTCCTGCAACGGGTTGACGATGAGTAAGGGGAAGCTGACGGCCGCGGGGAACTCCATGCTAGAGGCAAAACATACCTTGGGTCGGTATGTATCAACAAAATTGAATTAGTCTCCGGAGGGCATACGGAGGAGAGATAGCCTTTTCATTCTATTAATCAATCTAAAAAGTCCCAAAAAATATGATAACTTCCACTCCAGTCAAAAAAAATGACGATGTTAACGCCTTAAATGCGGATATTAGGGAAGTTTTATTAGAGGTTTTGCCGATAATTTCTCCTGAATTACAACTAGAACTCACTAAGTTAGTTCAACAGATTCATCACCTGAATTATTTGATTTATAAAAAAAGTAATAGCTGGAAAATTGGTTGGTTTATTTTTAACAATGATCCAACTAAATTGATTTTGTTATTAGAGGAAATTAAATATATATTGCTCATGGCAAAAACTAATAAAGTCGGAGTTGATGCTATTCGAGGATTCAGAATTAATCTAGAAAAGGAAATTAATAATAGTCGCTATTTTTTATGGGGACATATTTTAAATGGATTTAGTTCTATCTATTCTACAAGATCAGTCCCATTCAAAATATTTTTAGGTTTATCTATTACAACTTTTTTATCTATGATTGCACTCAAATTTTCTGCTCAAGAAATTTACATATTTGATGATAATTTACACCAGAAACACTCTCAAGAGGAGGCACTTATTTCAAAACCATTACCTCAAGCAAACTCCCCAGTACCCATTCCTTCTAGTAGTTATTCAGAACAGTTAAAATCATCGAGTGATACGATAAATCCTAATCGGCATATATTTTATGGTTTAGTTTATGCGGCAACAGCAGGAGTGTTGGGAAGTGTTGCGAGTATTTTACTCAGAATTATCGACTTTACAGACAAAAAATATGACGACCCCCTCATTCCTCTTTTTATTGGTTTGTTTAGACCCTTAATTGGTCTAATTTTCGGTATTTTTATCTTTAGTTTAATTAGCTCAGATACGTTGATTAAAATTGATTTTATGATTACCCAGGATAAAAATTCTTCTAGTTTAATAACAAACAAAGCCCGTCAGGATTTATTTATCTTTTCCTGTGCTTTTTTAGTGGGATTTAGTGAAAGATTTGCCTCAGATTTACTTAAAAAAACTGAATCTGGATTAATTGAAAAATAATTTTATTGGCTAAATTATACGGACCTTTGCGGATTCAAGACATACAATAACAGCAGTGGTCAAAGGGATTTATTTTCAGTTAGGAAAAGATGGGGGGCAATCTGTTTAGAGTGGGTTCCTGCATAATACTCTTTCACTAGCTTTTTTAATTCTTGTTTGGCCGAGTTAAGCAGGTCCGGTTCTCTGTATTTACTTTTATTTTGTTTTTGGCCGAGACTATTTAAATTATACGCCTTGGCTACCGCTGCTAAATCTCCCAGAAACCAAGATTCTAATTCATGGCAAATAATCCGAATTAAGACTTGAGCATCACTGGCATTTTGACAAATTTCCCCTAGGTCTTTTTTGAGTTTTTGACAGTCGTGGGAATCCTGATCGTGAACAATAATAAATTTGGTATTGGGACTAGATTTATTGAAAGCTTTGAGTTTTCTAGGAATAGATTTTGCTAGGTCTTGTTTACCTTGATGACTAATACATATATAGCTGATTTCTGGGGGAATAAGCTTAGGCAAAAGTTCTTCTAACACATTTTTTATAGATGACTCTTCTAGCAAAAATACGATATCATAGTTCATTAGGGTTCTACTCCTTTAAACCAGCCTTGATTCCAAAGATAGCCGGGTAAATCGCCTGCCGCTACTAAGTTTTTGAGGATTTCGCTATCGGCAGCCCTATGGATTTGGGTGATACCTTGGGATTTAATTAGCCAGAAAATACTAGCTAGTGGAACCGCGTTGATAAAATCGGGGGAGTGGCTAGAAACAAATACCTGACCCCCCTGATCGCTATAGTGGGCGAATTCTTCGGCTAGTTCTTTTAATAAAGTAGGATAAAGTTGGTTTTCTGGTTCTTCGACACAGAGTAGGGGATGAGGATTGGGATCGAATAGTAATATTAAATAAGCGAATATTTTCATAGTCCCGTCAGAAACATAGCGATCGATAAAAGGGTCTTTAAAGGCCTGATCTTGAAAACGTAAAATCAAGCGACCGTCTTCGGTTTCTTTGGCTTCCACAGAGGAAATACCCGGAACTCGTTGTTTCATTTTTTCGAGAATTTGCTGAAAAATTTTGGGATATTGTTGATAAATATATTGAGCAACTGTAGCTATATTGTCGCCAGTAGGGGATAAGTGTTCAGCATAAGATATTTCTTGACTTCCTCTAGCTTCGCTAATATGAAAGTCAGAAACGTGCCAATTTTCAATCAGAGAACGAAAGGCTGTAGCGGCTTTAAAACGTTGAAATTGTCCTAATCCTTTGATTGCTAGTATGTCGTTAGATTCTAGCTGTTGTTCTTCTCGATCGAGTTCTTTATCCGGTTTACTAAAATCTTCTTCGTTGGTGATAGCATATCCTTGGCCAAGTTGAAAATCTAAAAAATGAAAAGGTTTACCGTGTTCACCCCTTTTATAGCGAAGTATTTCGCGTTTGATAACGGGGCGATTATTGTTTTGTCCAATTATGATTTGATAAGTAACCAGACGTTCTGTATCTAAGATTTTCATGCGAAATTGCAGCTCGATTTCAATATCTTCCTGTTCTTGACCTCTAGTGATAATTTCTCTATAACCGCCGCGAATTTGTAAAGCTTGGCGAATGTTGTTTTTAAGGGCATCTCGCAGAAACCCAAAAATATCAAATAGAGTAGATTTTCCCGTGCCGTTAGCTCCAATAATCACGCAAAAAGGGGGAATATCTCTTATGTGTATATTTTTAAACATACGATAGTTTTTTATTTTAATAGAAACAATTTTCATGATATAATCGAGTCATTATAGTTTTTTTGATTATACGATTGATCAGGTGAAGATTGATCAATTAGCCAAAAAAGCCAGAGATTAGGTTCTCTGGGAAATTGGGGGGTAAATCAGCTAGAAACTAGAGAAGCAAGCTCAACAATCACAGAATCCCGTCTTAGCTTCACCAGACTCAACACAAGTTGCCCAAAATAGCGTAAATTGTCTATAAATTTGTTCAACGACTTAAATTAGTACAAATGTTTGACTGTATTATCATCGGTGCGGGACCAGCAGGAGCGACGGCGGGTTATCATCTAGCTAAAAAGGGACGATCGATCCTAATCCTCGATAAAGTTAAATTACCCCGTTATAAACCCTGTGGTGGGGGGGTATCCCCGGCAATTAAGCAGTGGTTTGATTTTGACTTTACCCCCGTGATCGAGAATACCGTCACGCAAGTACAGTTTACTTGGAAACAGGGGGATGCCGTCACCACTAAGTTAAATATGCTAGAACCGATGTGGATGGTACAAAGGGATCATTTCGATGATTTTTTAGGTCAACAGGCGATCGCAGTCGGGGCAACCATCCAAGATAACAGCGAAGTTACCCAGATCAAATTCGTCCAAGATCACTGGCAAGTTACCACATCCCAAGGAACATTTTCAGGCAAATATCTGATTGCTGCCGATGGTGTTAGGGGCAATACCAGTCGCTGGTTGGGATTACCGGCGAAAAACGAAGCGCTCGGTGCTACTCTCGAAATTACTAACGCAGGGGCTACTATTCCCCCCCAAAAAGCTTTTTTTGATTTTGGTTCCCTAAAAAATGGCTATATCTGGGCTTTTCCCAAGTCTAATGGTTACACAATTAGCGGCGCTTGTTTTAAGGGCAGCATCAAATCCGAGGAGCTAAAAAAACAACTGTTAAATTATGCCCGTCAAAAGGGCTGGAATTTAGAGGATTATCGCTATGGTGAGTATGCTTTAGCCCTTTGGAACGGAAATCAACCGCTACACGCCCAAAATGCCCTAATTACAGGGGAAGCGGCGGGGATTCTCGATCCGCTCATCGGTGAGGGTATCCGTCCGGCAATTTTGACGGGAGTTAAGGCAGCCGAAGCGATCGATCGAGCTTTAGCCGGAGATAATCGGGCTTTAGCGGGCTATAGTCGGATAATTCGGGAAGAATGGGGGGAAGATATGGCTTTAGCAGCCAAATTAGCTGGTTTATTCTATCAATTTACCCAAATCGCTTACAATGTCGCCGTTAAACGGCCGATCGCCGGTCAACTGATGGGACGTATTCTCGTGGGAGATTTAAAATACCGGGATGTTACGGAACAAGCGATGCAACAATTGAAAAAGCGTTTACTGCCCGGATTCGGTTGGTGATAACACCTCACGCACCAGGGTGGGGGTGACTCGATCGCTAATGGTGACTTGGCCGATCGCCGTTGGTAAAATAAATCTAACTTGGCCATCTTTAACCTTTTTATCGGCAGTGAGAGCATTTACCATCTCATCGGCATTTAAAGGCGGAATACGGGTTTCTAAGGCGGCTTTTTCGATTAGATCGGTTTGACGTTGATTTTCCCCGGCGGTCCACATTCCCAGTTTAACAGCGATCGCTCCTGCCGCCACCATCCCCAGGGCCACCGCTTCCCCGTGGTTAACGCTAGTATATCCCGTTAAACTTTCAATGCCGTGGGCGATCGTGTGACCATAGTTTAAGATCGCCCGCAAACCCGCTTCTTTTTCGTCTTTGCTTACCACATCTGCTTTAGCTTGGCAAGACTTTGTAATAATTGTTTGCAATAGCTCGCCATCGATCTGAGAAAAACTAGCTAAATTGTCCGAGTCTTCTAACTGTTGAAATAACTCAGCATCCCAAATTACACCGTATTTAATCACTTCTGCCATTCCTGCCCGAAATTCTCGCACGGGTAGAGTTTTAAGCACGTCAGGATCGATCAGAACTAATTTCGGTTGATAAAACGCCCCGATCAGATTTTTGCCCTGGGGATGATTGACACCAGTTTTACCCCCGATGGAAGCATCCACCATCGCTAACAGGGTGGTGGGAACTTGGACAAAATTAACGCCCCGTAACCATGTGGCTGCCGCAAATCCCGTCATATCCCCGATTACACCACCACCGAGGGCAACCATAGTCGAGGAACGTTCCAACCGGTGAGCGAGGGCGCTATCATAAACTTGGGCGATCGCATCGAGGGTTTTATAATTTTCGCCGGCGGGGATCAGATGAGTAAAAACGACAAATCCCGCTTTTTCTAGAGAATTAACGGCTATTTGCCCGTAATAGTCAAAAATTTCGGGATTAGAAACCAATAAAACCTTTTTACCTAAGTTTAACTGGCTCATTTCTCCACCGAGATTAGCTAAACTGTCCTTCTCGATCAGAATATTATAGGAGCGATCGGGTAAATTAACGGGAATACAAATAGCCATAGGGTGTGGGGTGATGTTTCAGTGATCAGTAAACAGTAAACAGTAATCAGTAAACAGTGATCAGTAAACAGTGAAAAGAAAGTGGGAAACTGCCATTTAATACTACTCACTTAATACATACTGCTCACTCGGAGCATCTCACCTTTGTAACCCCTAAATCAGGTTTTATGTCAAACTATTTTGAAAGCCTTACTAGAAACCAGTTTTAGGGACAAGTATAATTACTCACTTGCATAAATGAGATGCTCCCTGCTCACTGAAA
>NZ_JADBUE010000211.1:0-5545 GCF_020245805.1 Microcystis sp. M179S2
CCCTGTCTGCGTAAAGATTTCAGGAGTTTGTACCCAGTAGTTTATTAGTATTACATTGCTTTAACTCAGGCTCTGTAAGACTTTGAGCCATAGCTAGTATATTTATACGGGGGAAGTTCAGATATATGATGCTTTCTGGACATCTTATATACAACAAAATTTCTTGATTTATTCTAATGTTTTGGGAGGAAACCCAACGCAAGTAAGCTTTTTTGCAAAAATTAACATATTTTTGGATATGTTAGTAAGAGTGCAAGATACACAGATATTATTTTTATTAACAGCAATTGCATTGATAGGAGGAATACCATTTTTAATAATAAAGCGTTTTTTCTTAAGCCCACATCAAGAGCAGTCTAACACATTTTGTTTTGTCTATTACATTATTTTTTCTGTCGGCATCAAGTTATTCGGTTATTAGACCAGGTAACAGTTTTACTCATTATTTACTGTTTCTAATTATACCTAGTGGATTTCTCATCGGCGTTTTTATAGGTGAACTAGCAAAAGTTTTACAAGTGCCTAAATTAACTCGTTCAAACTTAAAGTTGTCTCTTTTAACAGGTGTAGTTTTCATTACAGTTGCTAGTAGTTTTTTGCAATTTACCATAACAATAGTATCAGATAATTTTCACCTCGATAATCGCAGAAGATTTGCTAAAAATTATCTCAGTCGGATTGCTAAAACTATTCTGAAGTATGCTTCTCCTGGTGAATCTATGGCTGTTTGGGGGTGGGTACCAGAGTTATATGTTGACACAAGCATAGTACAAGCGACAAGAGATAGTGTTCCTGTTTGGCAAATCCTACCAGGTTCACTGCAAGAATATTTTCTGAAAAGATATGCAGACGATCTGATTAATTCTAATGCTAGGTTATTTGTTGATGCTGTAGCTCCAAGAATGACTGGATTTAAAGATAGAGAAACTCAGGGACACGAAGTTTTTCCTGAAATTGCTAGGGTTATCAAGGAAAATTATTGGCTAGTTGATGAAGTTCAAGGAGTTCGTATTTATCTTAAAAAATAATTATATGCTGCCTTTTTCCCGATTTGAGAACCCAGTAAACGATCCGAATAAGTTTGTAAATCACCACCCCGACTATCTGCATCCTACAGTATCTGTGTACTTCCCCCACTTTTCTATACCGATTTAGTCTGATTGACGATTCGATCGTAAAATAGCAACAGATCAAGAGATTACAGGTCAAATATGCCGAAATTTGTTGTCTGGGGTAGTTATTGTGAAAATGTGCTGGAAAAACGCGCTCCCTATCGTCAAGCGCATCTAGAGGGATTAAATCAACAGAAAGAACGGGGAATTCTCATTACTATCGGACCAACGGCAGATTTAAGCCAAGTTTTCGCAATTTATCAGGCAGTCAGCGAGTCAGAAGTGCGAGAATTAATCGAAGCGGATCCCTATTGGCAAAATGGTATCTGGACAGAATACCAAGTCAAAGAATGGATTCAAGCTATCTAAGGGGGCTATCAGCTATATTTTTCTATAAGGGTGTTGTCATCTCCGGTCAAGTCTGAGGATATTTTCAAGGATAAACCGGAGTTATCCCTTATCGATTCAAGCTGACAGCTGATAGCTTGCCTACTTTTTGCTTATCGCCATGGTTTACATCAAAAAGGTCGAACTCTCACACTTCAAATCCTTCGGGGGAACGACTCCCATCCCCTTTTTACCGGGGTTTACGGTGGTTTCTGGTCCAAATGGTTCGGGAAAGTCGAATATTCTCGACGCATTGCTATTTTGCTTGGGATTAGCTACTTCCAAGGGAATGCGGGCCGAAAGATTACCGGATTTAGTCAATCACAGCTATAACAATCAACGTCATAGCGCGGAAGCGAGTGTCTCGGTGACTTTTGATATTACCGATATTCCCGACGCAACCGATAGGGATTGGACGGTTTCTAGGCGCTTAAAAGTGGCTAAGGGTGGCAGCTATACTTCTACCTACTATATCAATGGGGAAACCTGTACGGTTAGCGAACTTCACGACCAATTAAACCGTTTACGCATCTATCCCGAAGGGTATAACGTGGTGTTACAGGGGGACGTAACCAGAATTATCAGCATGAATGCCAAGGAAAGACGGGAAATTATCGACGAATTGGCAGGAGTAGCCGAATTTGACCGCAAAATTGAGAAAACTAAGGAGAATATCGATTCGGTTAAAGAAAGGGAAGAACGCTGCCAAATTATTGCCACAGAATTGCAAAAATCTCTGGAGAAATTAGCACTCGATCGCATTAAAGCCGAAAAATACCAAAAACTCAAGGCCCAAGTCCAAGAAAAACAACAATGGGAAATTGTCCTCCATTGGCAAAATCTCCAGCAGCGCTGCCAGCAAGTAAAAGAACAAATTCAAGCTGGGGAAAAGGAAAAACAGGTTTTAACCGAGACTATCGCCAATTTATCCGAACAAATCGCCCAAAATAGTCAAGAATTAGAGAAACTCAATCAACAGGTTAAAGCTTTCGGGGAAGATGAACACCTGTCCCTGACTTCCCGATTAGCGAGTCAACAGGCCAAACGACAACAACAGCAACAACGACAAAAAGAGTTAGAAAACCTCGAAAAAGAATCTCAGGCACAGAAAAACAGACTTTTAGAGGAAATTAATCGCTATAATCTCGAGTTAAACCAGATTACTGCCCAAAAAAGCCGTTTAGAAACTGGAATCTTACCCAATCTCCTACGGACAACCCAAACCGCAAGGGAAACCCTAGAAAACCATCGTCTGCAAGCAAGTAGTCTCGCAGAAGCGTCAGAAGCTTGGGTAAAAGAACAAAGCGACCTTTCCCGCAATATTACCCGTCTTCAGGAACAATTAAACCCCTACCGTAGCCAACGGGCCCAATTGACCGAAAGATGCGATCGATTGCAAACTAATATAGTAGAAGCTGGTCAACGTCTGCAAGAATTAGAGCAAGTTATTGGCACAAAAACAGAAGAAAGTCAAGAAATATTACAAAAAATTAATCAATCGGAACCCGATATCCAAAATTTAGCCCAAAAACTCACCATTGCCGAACAAAATCGCGTCATCAGTCAGGACACCCAAAAACGTCTGCTAAAAGAACAACGGGACAAACAGAGGGAATTAGATAAACTGGAAGCGACCAAGCAAGCACAACAGGAAGCCCAGGGAACCTATGCCACTCAAATATTATTACAGTCAGATTTGCCCGGAATCTGCGGATTAGTGGCACAATTGGGGGAAGTAGAGGAACGTTATCAAATTGCTCTCGAAATCGCCGCCGGAGGTCGTTTAGGTCATGTAGTCGTCCAAGATGATAGCGTTGCGGCCGCCGGAATTGCCTTGCTAAAACAGCGTCGCATCGGTAGGGCCACTTTTTTACCCCTGAATAAAATTCGTCCTCCCCGTCCCCAGGATATTTCCTCTCTGCGTCACGCGCGGGGTTATCTGGATTTAGCGGTGAATTTGGTTAAGTTTCAACCCCAGTATCGGGAGGTTTTTAACTATATTTTTGGCAGTACCGTGGTTTTCGAGGATATAGATTCTGCCCGTTATTATATCAATCAATATCGCATCGTTACTTTGGATGGCGAGTTATTAGAGATGACTGGCGCTATGACTGGAGGCAGCCAACCGACGCGATCGGGGCTGCGTTTTGGTAAAATTTCTCCGAAGGAGTCTAGTGAAGCGGAATCTCTACGGGAAAGATTAGCAGAAATCGATCGCATTCTTACCCGCAACGAAGAAAAAATCACCCAAGTTAATAATCTTATCAGTCAGTTAACCCAACAGTTAACCGAAACCCGTCAAAGTCATCGGGAAAATCAATTATCTCTACAACAATTAAGCAAGGATTTACAACGTTTAACCACAGAAAAAGAGGATTTAAACCGTCAATTATCGGGTCAGCAAGAGGAAATTACTATTTCTCGTCAACGGTTAGAAATATTAACCAGAGAAATTCCTGAGTTAGAGTTATCTTTACAGCAAGAACAGGAGAAATTAACTGCTTTAGAGGCCAATCATACCCATAGCGAATGGCAACAGGTACAGGGAATAATTCGCACTCAAGAATTGGAGTTACAAACCCAAGAAAATCACCTCGCTACAGTCCGCGAACAGTTAAAAGATTTACAAAGTCAACAGATCAGACTAGAGGAAAAAAGTCAAGAGTCTGCGGATAGAATTATTGAGATTGACAAGATAATTACCGATGCAGTTAATCAGACAAATATCGGTAATCTGGAGATAGAAAAACTTGATCGCCATATTTTAGAAATCAATCAAGCTTTACAGCAATTATCGCAACAACTAGGGGAAACCAAGCAAAAAAGAGACCAATTAGAGACAGTTTTGCGACAACAACAAAACCGGCAACAACAGGCTATCTGGCAATCGGAAAAGTTAGTCAACAATCAAGAGGAAAGACAAGCATTACTAACCACTTTACAGACAGAAATTAGTCAACTAGAAAGCGACTTACCCAATCCCTTGCCCGAAATTCCTGAAAGTGAGCGGGATTTCGAGAAAATTCAAAGCGATATTCGGCAGTTACAAAAGAAATTAGCAGCTTTAGAACCTGTCAATATGTTAGCTTTAGAAGAACACCAAAAAACTAAAGAGAGATTAGATGAACTATCAGAAAAACTGCAAACTCTAGAAGGAGAAAGAACCGAACTACTTTTACGGATAGAAAACTTTACCACCCTCAGATTTAATGCTTTTCAGGAAGCATTTACTGCTGTTAACGAAAACTTTAAGAATATATTTGCCACCCTGTCCGATGGTGATGGTTACTTGCAATTAGAAGACGAAAATGACCCCTTTAATGGTGGCTTAAATCTGGTGGCCCATCCGAAAGGAAAACCCGTACAGCGATTGAGTTCCATGTCTGGGGGTGAGAAATCTTTAACCGCTTTAAGCTTTATTTTTTCCCTACAAAGATATCGTCCTTCTCCCTTTTATGCCTTTGATGAAGTGGATATGTTTTTAGATGGGGCCAATGTGGAGAAATTGGCCAAAATGATTCAAAAACAAGCACAACAAGCGCAATTTATTGTCGTTAGTTTGCGTCGGCCGATGATTGAAGCATCGGAAAGAACCATCGGTGTCACCCAAGCGCGGGGAACCCATACACAGGTACTAGGAATTAAAGTTTAACCTAAGATGCAAGTGGGGTGTGGGGTGTAGGGTGTAGGGTGTAGGGTGTAGGGTGTGGGGTGTGGGGTGTGGGGTGTAGGGTGTAGGGTGTAGGGTGTGGGGTGTGGGGTGTGGGGAAGTGGGAAGCTTTTCAGTAAACAGTAAACAGTGAACTGAAAACTCACATCTGATAACTGATAACTGATAACTGATAACTGCCAGACAAGCCGGACAAAGTTAAGTTATATTAAGATTACTCAGAATGCGTCCTCGTCCCATTCAGAAATCTCTTGACATCCTCACCGCCGTAAACGGACGGTGATTCCCAAACCTCACGATTTAGGTTTCTGCTTCTTTCCCTTGCGGGGTTCCGCACCTGCCTTAACAGATTTACTCTGTTCTGGTCTTATGGTCG
>NZ_JADBUE010000212.1:0-9392 GCF_020245805.1 Microcystis sp. M179S2
CGAGGAAACCCCTTTTTTCCCGGTATCTTAGCATGACAATTATGGTAAAACCTAGTAATTGATTGCCAGGCTCTATCAGCAGCCGATTGACGAGCTTGAGAGTTTAATTTATTAACCCAAGGTGTCTCTTTATTGTTAGCTAGTACCGCACAAAGTTTTTGGAGATCATTGCGGGTTGTCCCTTGATTGTCCATCCAATAACGAACACAAGAGTTACGCACAAACTGAGATGTTCTAATTGCTTCATCAAGCCGGTGATATTGCTCTAGTGTCCCGTTTTTTAGCTTTGCTTCTACGACTAGCATCTAACAATTCTCGACCATTGGTTAAGTAGATTATAACACAGTTTGTCCACAGATGGTGGAATTAAACCGATGCTCCGTTGCTGACCCTTCGACTTCGCTCAGGGTCATTGATATTCTGGTCGGATTTCATCCCCCGCTAATTTTTGTGAGTATCTTATCGAAAAATGTAGCGGGGGTATTCATCCGATATTTTAGGTAACTTAGGGAATGGGGGATAGGGATTAGGGGATAGGGGAAGTATTTTCAGTGAACAGTCAACAGTAATCAGTGAACTGAAAACTCACATCTGATAACCGATAACTGATTCAAGGCTGACGACCGACCACTGGCTGCTGCCCCTTGATGGCTAACGGCTAAAAATAATCTTCTCGATGGCATCTAGGGCGGTTTCTAGGTCATCGTTGACGATTTGAGCGGGGAATTCCTCGCTGGCGGCCAATTCTTCTCGGGCGCGCTCTAGACGACGGGCGATCGCTATTTCGCTATCTTTGCCCCGGTCGCGCAAACGACGTTCTAATTCCTCGAAACTGGGGGGTAGGATAAAGATTCTCCTCGCTTCGGGGAAGCTTTGACAGACCTGTCTGGCCCCCTCTAATTCGATTTCTAGAATTACGGTCTGGCCTGTTGCTAATTGAGCGGCGATCGCTGATTGGGGTGTCCCATAGTAGTTGCCCGCGTATTCGGCCGATTCTAGAAATTCTCCGGCTGCCATTTTCTCCTCGAAACTGGGACGGTCGAGAAAGTAGTAATCTTCCCCCTCAATTTCACCCGGTCGAGGTGGGCGCGTAGTAGCGGATACGGACAGGTAGAGGTTAGGGAAACGAGTTAGTAAATGCCGGACTAGCGTACCCTTGCCCACACCGCTAGGGCCGGTAATGACAATTAATTGACCGGGTTGCATGGGGTTAATAACTTAGTTGCTACTATTAACAGGCGCTTCCTTGTTGACCACGAAACGGTGAGCCACGGTTTCTGGTTGAATGGCCGACAGCACTACATGACTAGAATCGGTGATGATCACCGCACGAGTCCGTCTTCCATAGGTAGCATCGATTAAACAGCCTTTATCCCGAGCATCACTGATGATGCGTTTGATAGGAGCCGATTCTGGGCTAACGATGGCGATAACCCGATTAGCGGAAACAATATTACCGAAGCCGATGTTGATCAGTTGTATATCCATAAGTTAACAAAGGTGCAGTCCTTTGTACAAAAGAGTGTTGAGGTATGATTACAATGTTATCGAGAAAGATTTAGCCTTACAACGCTAAAAATAACATTCTTAATCACATTTTAGTATTTTTTCAGGTTTTTTGCGATTTTAATTAAATTTGTTTACACAAGTCTCTATCTTAGGGAATAAAAAGGCAAAAGTCGGGAAAATTAGGGAATTTTGAGGGTGTGGGGTGATGGGGTGATGGGGTGTGGGGTGATGGGGGGTGGGAGCTTTTTTCAGTGATCAGTAAACAGTAATCAGTGAACTGAAAACTCACATCTGATAACTGACTCTCGATCACTGATCACTGATCACTGTTAAGAATGTCCCCGGCAATGGCATGATAATTATGGTAACTAATAAGTATTCTCTATCCTTGGTGGGTGCGTTAGACTATGGGTTTTGCTGATCTATCGATCGCTGATATTGCGGCAGAGTACGGTCTGGCCGATGAATCTGTGTTGTCACTTTGCGACCAATTAGGCATCTCCTATAAAGATCGGCAGACTAATCTCGCCCTAGAAGATGCTAAAGCAATTATCTCACTGATTTTATCCCAACGCTCAGGAGTAACCGCCTCTAAAACGGAAACGTCCCCTTGACTTTATTCCCCACTGGGATCTTCTCGGTGTCCGTGATCACTTAGAATCGATCGATACCCTCCCAGAGGAGAAAATTTTTTAGTCACCTTAAAATTCCCTTTCTTGGAACAATTGCGAGTAGGAGAACAATGATCAAACGTTTGATTGTGGCAGCGATCGCTGTAGTTTTTTTTGTATTACAATTCAATCTTAACGGCGCTAGTGCCTTAGAACTCGATGAAGAAACCCTCACCATCACCCTCAATGATGCGGGGAAATCGGTGACTTTGACTTCTGAACAAGCGACGGAAGGACAGAAACTTTTTATCGCCAATTGTACTAAGTGCCACCTGCAAGGTAAAACCAAAACTAATAATAACGTCAGTTTGGGTCTGGCCGATCTAGCAAAAGCGGAACCCCCCAGAGATAATCTGTTAGCATTGATTGATTATCTAGAACATCCCACCAGTTACGATGGTGAAGATGATCTGAGCGAACTCCATCCCAATGTTAGCCGTCCCGATCTCTTCCCAGAATTACGCAATCTGACCGAAGATGATGTGTATAACGTCGCCGCTTATATGTTGGTTGCTCCCCGTCTAGACGAGCGCTGGGGTGGCACAATTTACTTCTAAATTGCACTGCATATATCCCTCGATCCCTCTAGATTTCTAGGGGGATTTTTGATTAGACAGCAAATAGTTGTAAAAATTCTTTGAGTTCATTTAATACCTCATGCTCAAAGTTCCAAATGTCTTTTTTGGTTAAAGCATGGGATAAATTACAATATTTCTTAGCCTCTCTTTTTTCATTCTGTGATGGTGTATCTTCCCTGATATAGTTTTGAATCCACAATTTATCAATTTTTTTACGATTTATATCAATATTTTTTTGTGCAAGACAGAATCGCCAAGCTTCTACACAATCAGCATGGGGAGAATCTTGGGTTTTAATTTCTCTCAACACTGTCTCTAGTTCCCCCTGTTCATTAACATGAAGAAAATGACAACCTATTTGAGTATTCGTAGAAGCATTTAATTGAAATAGCTTTTGGGTATCATCTATCCTGACTGCTTCTCTAAAAACTCTTTGAATACATTGACTAACCAGAGCAAGTCTTTCTTGTCTGGTTTGTTCGTCTAAATCTAAAACAATACCTATCTTTTGAATATCATCTTTGAGCAGGGTGTTATTAAGTCGTTTCAGTCGTTGTTCAAGGCTACGATAATTTTCTCGTTCTATTCCGTCTAGAATATAAAATTCAACAATAGTTATCGTTAAATGATTCGATTCATTAATATGCTCAATAATAGCTCGTAAAAAAGCCGCATCATCTTGACTTTCAACAATTATTACATTAGCCACGATTCTACTCACCTCTGATTCGATCATTGTGCTTGAGAGCATAATCTAAGATATCTAATTCACTTTTAATACCGATAATTTTATCAGTTCTGGGACTCCTTGCTAGTTCAAAATAGGCCCCCTGTTCTGGATAATATTCTAACCCCACATCGGCAAAAGCTTGGATCATCTCTAAACTGTGGGTTGTGGCAAAAATTTGGCTATCTAGTTCGATAGCTAATCGGAATAAAGTTTTCCAAATATCTGGGTAAGCAGTATAGTGAAGACCATTTTCTATTTCATCGATAAAAATAATTTTTTTAGGATTGATGAGTAGAGCAAAAATCATCTCTATCAGACGATTAATAGCTTCACCAAACAGAGATATGGGTAGGCGTTTTCTCTCTTTTCTTTTCAGGTATAAATTTGGTTCGCCCAGAAAAAAACTTTCTATCTTTTTAATAGAAGGATCAAGTATTTGCAAGGCTTTTAGCACTTCTTCTTCCTGTTCATTAAAAGCTATTTTAGTATAGGACTCGCTCAATTCTTCCAAAGATTTATTGACAGATGCATCAATGATTACTGGTTGCTCATCACCCGCATTAGGTAAAGCTAGTATTCCCTCAGAACTAGCAATTAAAAAATAGTTCATTTGACTATCTTTTGAGTCATTCTTGAGGTCAAAACTTGTGTGAATATTTAAGATAGAAATAACTGATTTATTTTTAGCGATAAAATCATATAATTTTTGCCAATCTTCAGAGATGCCTAGAACAGTATCTTGAAGAGAATCGGAAATCGATATTTTTACCAATTTATCCCCTTGATTAGATTGGGAGCCTTTTAACTCAATAATATTTTCTCTATCAAGATTGAATAATAAATTATCCCAAGCATTTTTGGGAACAGCCTGAACAACGGCTAAAGATTCCTTGCGAATAGATTCTCTGACTTCATGAATAGTATTTGGATAGGGATAACTATACAAAAATATTGCCTCTAACAAGGCAGTTTTCCCTGAATTGTTTTTACCACCAATTAAATTAACTCGCTCAAAACCTTCAATTTTGGTATGCTCAAAACATCTAAAATTACTAATTTCAATATCCTTAATCATGTTGACCTCTGGGCTGGATAAGCATAAATTTAGGCGTAGGAATGAAGCTGGCGAGATGGGGATTTTTTTACTTAATTCTAGACGAGAATAGCCTCAAACTCTCAAAACGGTGACTATCCCTGACGGAAACTGCCGCCCTAAGAGATAATAGAGAGAGGGATTTATTTACATTTCTTCATCATGGCTAGAGACTTACGAGGATTTATTAAGCTTTTAGAAGAGCGTGGGCAATTACGCCGCATTAGTGCATCGGTCTCTGCCGATTTAGAAATTGCCGAGATCGCTAATCGGATGCTACAGGTGGGGGGACCGGCCCTACTGTTTGAAAACGTGCAAGGAGCAGAGTTTCCCGTCGCTATTAACCTGATGGGAACGGTAGAACGCATCTGTTGGGCGATGAACCTGAATAAACCCGAAGAATTGGAAGATTTAGGCAAAAAACTCGCCCTGTTGCAACAACCGAAACCCCCGAAAAAACTCTCCCAAGCGATCGATTTTGGTAAAGTTTTATTTGATGTCCTGAAAGCCAAACCCAACCGTAACTTTTTCCCTGCCTGTCAACAGGTGATTTTAGAGGGGGATGAAGTAGATTTAAAGAAAATTCCGATGATTCGTCCCTATTCGGGCGATGCAGGTCAGATTATCACCCTAGGGCTAGTAATTACTAAAGATTGCGAAACGGGAACCCCTAACGTCGGTGTCTATCGCTTACAGCTACAGTCTCACAATACCATGACCGTCCACTGGTTATCCGTGCGCGGTGGGGCGCGTCACCTGCGAAAAGCGGCACAAATGGGCAAAAAATTGGAAATAGCCATCGCTTTAGGGGTCGATCCTCTGATTATCATGGCCGCCGCCACTCCTATACCCGTAGATCTGTCAGAATGGCTGTTTGCGGGATTGTACGGCGGTTCTGGGGTACAGTTAGCCAAGTGTAAAACCCTCGATTTGCAAGTGCCGGCCGACGCAGAAATCGTCCTGGAAGGAACAATTACCCCCGGAGAGGTATTGCCAGATGGACCCTTTGGTGATCACATGGGTTACTATGGCGGTGTGGAAGATTCACCCCTGATTCATTTCCACTGCATGACCCATCGTCGCGACCCCATTTATTTAACCACTTTTAGCGGTCGTCCTCCCAAGGAAGAAGCGATGATGGCGATCGCACTTAATCGTATTTATACACCGATTTTACGGCAACAGGTGTCAGAAATCAGGGATTTTTTCCTACCGATGGAAGCTTTAAGCTATAAAGCGGCGATTATCTCCATTGATAAAGCCTATCCAGGGCAAGCGCGGCGAGCGGCCTTAGCTTTTTGGAGTGCCTTACCCCAGTTCACCTATACTAAATTTGTCATCGTCGTCGATAAGGAGATTAATATTCGCGACCCCCGGCAAGTGGTTTGGGCAATTAGTTCTAAAGTGGATCCGGTTCGCGATGTGTTTATTCTCCCGGAAACCCCCTTTGATAGCCTCGATTTTGCCAGCGAAAAGGTCGGTTTGGGGGGGAGAATGGGAATTGATGCCACCACTAAAATGTATCCCGAAACCGACCACGAATGGGGGGAACCTTTGGAGTCGGATCCTGCCATGGCGGTCAAGGTTTCCCAACGCTGGTCAGAATACGGTTTAATCGATATTAATTTACAAGAAGTAGATGCCAATAAGTTTGGCTACGAAATGTAGATTTAACCGACTAAATACCCAATAGCTTATCTTGTCCCTAAATCTCAAAAAAATCGGGCTAGAAATATCTTCTAACCCGATGTTACTGATTAAATTCTCGACTTAGTAAGCGTCCTGTAGTTCGTAGAATTCGGGAGAAACGTAATCTTTGCGTAGAGGCCAACCGACCCAATCTTCCGGCATTAAAATCCGTTTCAGGTGGGGATGTCCTTCATAAATAATGCCGAACATATCATAACTTTCTCGTTCTTGCCAGTCAGCTGCTTTCCAAATCCAGTAAACCGAGGCAACCCGGGGATTATCTCTGGGAAGAAAGACTTTTAAGCGCACTTCCACGGGACTATCGACATTATCGGTTACTTTGACCAGATGATAGAAACTAACTAATTCTTTCCCCGGTCCCAAATCGTAAGCACCCTGACATTGGAGATAATTAAAGCCATAAGCGTATAAAGCAGTGGCCAGAGGAATTAAAAAGTCTGCTTCTACTTTAATCAATTCCACACCACTATGGTCAGCTTCTAAAGCTTGATGCTCAAAACCATTTTCACTTAACCAAATCGAAGTGGGGCCAGCTTGCACAATAGCTGTGGTTTCTTCAGTCATTTAGATTTCTTCCTTTTGTTTCGTGGTCAAAAGAGCGGGGGGAACAGGCATACCGGTGGCTTCTAGCAACTCTTTCGGAGGTGCTTGACGGGTGGCCGATTGCAGATATTTACCGGTAAGAATCGGTTCCGTGGCCTGCATTTTGTGGGTAGTGCTGTAATAACGATTGGTTTGCTGGAGGACAGTCCCGCGTTCTTGAATAGATTCGTTAGCGACTTTTTTCCGCAGTTTAATAATCGCGTCGATAATCGCTTCCGGACGGGGGGGACAACCGGGTATATAGACATCCACGGGGATAAGTTTATCTACCCCTCTAACCGCAGTGGTGGAGTCACTGCTGAACATTCCCCCCGTAATCGTACAGGCACCCATGGCGATAACGTATTTAGGTTCCGGCATTTCTTCATACAGACGCACCAAAGCGGGGGCCATTTTCATGGTGATTGTACCGGCAGTGATGATTAAATCGGCTTGCCGGGGACTAGAACGGGGAACTAAACCAAAGCGATCGAAATCAAAACGGGAACCAATCAAGGCTGCGAACTCGATAAAACAGCAAGCTGTACCGTATAGCATCGGCCAAAGACTTGACAAACGCGCCCAGTTATACAGGTCATCAACGGTGGTGAGGATGACATTTTCCGATAAATCCTGGGTAACTTTGGTGCGTTCGATGGGATTGAGGATTTTTTCGCTTTGTTGTTCGATAATTTGCTTAAATTCGCTGGTAGGGTTGGGACTCATCGGGTTATCCTCTTATGAAAAGTCAAAAATAAGGAAAATTATGGCCGTTATGACCATTCTAAGGCTCCTTTTCGCCAAGCATAGACGAGAGCAACCACAAGGATAGCAATAAAGATCAGTGCTTCTACAAAAGCTAATAGGCCCAATTGATTGAAAGCTACTGCCCAAGGGTAGAGAAAGACGGTTTCCACGTCAAAAACCACGAAAACGAGGGCAAACATATAATAACGAATGTTAAACTGAATCCAAGCACCGCCGATCGGTTCCATCCCCGATTCATAGGTGGTGCGTCTTTCCGGACCACCACCACTAGGCCGCAGGACTTTGGAGGCAGTTAGGGATAGGATTGGTACTAAACTGCAAGCAAGCAGAAATCCTAGAAAATACTCGTAACCTTTGAGGACAAACACTGGGTTTTTTTCTCCTTATTCGCTATCGACAGGGGAAGTTGTCGGCATCTCTATGGCTACTTATTATAGAGGCTTTAGCAACCCGTCTCCTTCTCAAAAGCAGCATTGAAGATGTTTATCCAGATTGCTCGTTAAGATTGTACGGGAGTGCCGGAGTTGCCAGTTCGAGCATTTGTCCTAAAATTTCCGATAGGCAGTATAGTTTGTTAATGCACAGGCTCCAAGCAGCGATCGCACTAAGAGGAGAGTATCTGGTGTGGGGATAACTTTAAGTTGGGAAAGTTGAGCATCTCATACGGCCGCTCCTTTTGACACCCCCCAGTCTGACGGCAAATCCTTGTACAGAAAAACTTTCAAGAGTTCTCAGCACCACTAGGGTATCCCCAGCCAGGGAGATAAATGTAAAGATTTATTAAATTGTAGCGTATGATACAGTCTGGGGGGGGTAGAGTGCATATTGGCCATTATCTAAAACTAAACAAGAGAGTAAAGCCATGGCTACTTACTACGGTACAAGTGGAGCAGACTACTACAACTATACGGGAAGTGAACAACTCTATGCCTATGGTTATGGTGGCAATGATACCATTTACGGTAATACCAACGATGATCGTATTGACGGTCGCGATGGCAATGATCAACTTTATGGACAGTCGGGCAATGATATCTTATGGGGATGGAATGGCAACGATTATTTAGATGGGGGAACTGGTAATGACACTTTATGGGGAGAATCGGGAAATGATACCTTATTCGGGGGATCAGGAAATGATTATCTGAGTGGTGGTAATGGTAATGATCGCTTAACCGGCTCTACATCTGGATCTTTTAACAGCAATGAGTATGACACCTTAGTTGGAGGTGCTGGAGATGACATTTTTGTGCTAGGTGAAAGTGCTGGTAACTATTATCAAGGTAGTGGTTATGCCCTTATTGTTGAATATGTCGGCATACTAGACCGTATTCAAATTAAGAATACTGGTTCACTTCGCCTATCGTGGGAAAATTGGGCAGGTACTTCTGCTTTATTAGATACAGCCATCTATCAAGGAGGTGACTTAATTGGAGTCGTTCAAGATAACACCAGCATTTCGTTAAACAGTTCTTACTTTCAATTTGTTTAGCATCGCCTCGTAGGTTGGTTTCTATAAAGAAAACGAGTTTCTTTAAGAAACCCGTTTTCTGTGCTTGTGCTTTTATTGTTCCGCAAATAATAATCAACATTTGGAGATATAGCGTTTCTGATTCACAAGAGGTACATTCCCGATCCTGAACAGCTTAATCAGCAAAGGTTTAAGTGTGCCGCACAGATGCGAGAAACGCTATAAGTAGCTGGTTATAATTAAATTAAAAATGGATTTTAGGTTCGATCCCCCCTTAATC